>CACDOC010000024.1 GCA_902554355.1 uncultured SAR86 cluster bacterium
ATAGGTAATCACGACTATAAAGGCGATCCTAATGTCTATCTTGAAGTAGCGAGAAATTACCCCTCTATTTATCACCCTAGTAATTTCTATACTAAGAATTTCGGCAGGTTATGCTTTTTTGCTCTAGATACAACTATTTTTGATAAGTTATATTATTTTTATAAAAGAGGAAGTCAGATTAGATGGCTTCAAGAAGAAATCGAAAGACTGAAAGAAGAATGTGATTTTTCTATCGCAGTTGCTCATCACCCGTTATTTAGTTCGGGAGATAGAGATAGAGCAAATCCACAATTAGCAATATTTCTAGAGAACTATGTTTTTGGAACCTTTGATATTTATATCACAGGACACAATCATGTCTTGGCAGATGAAGGTGATCATAAAGACACTTTGCAGCTTATAAGTGCGACAGGTGCACTTCCTGGAGGCTCTCCACAAGAAACGGAGTTAGGGAAATTCAATATTGAAACTCCAGGATATCTAAGACTCGTTATGAGTGAATCCACAATCGCGAACTATGAATTTATCGATGCCAAAAATAAAGATATTTTATGGTCTAAACAAAAAAAGGGTTCTGGCTTGCGAATAAGATAATGACAAAAGAACCAGAAGAAGAAAATTACGCGCCAAAACCAATCTGGACAGAAGCACACAAGATTTGTAAAAGCCTAAAAGAAGGCTCTGTTTCTTGTGTTGAATTAATGGAAAACATCTATTCAAGGGTTGAATTCATCAACCCAAAAGTAAATGCAATAGTTAACCTATTGTCTAGAGAAGAAGCTCTATCTTTGGCGAAAGAAGCTGATAAAGTGCCAATTCCTGATAGAGGACCCCTTCACGGGTTACCTGTGGCGCCAAAAGATGCTGTTGCTGTTAAGGGATTCCCCACAACACTTGGTTATAAGCCTTTTGCAGATAGAATTGAGGTTAATGATGATTTGTTAGCAGCCAGACTTCGACTAGCAGGAGCAATTTTTATAGGTCACACTAACATGCCTGAGTTTGGCTTAGGCTCAAACACCTTCAATTCAGTTTTTGGAACCACTTCTAACCCTTATGACCTAACCAAAAGTGCAGGAGGAAGTAGCGGAGGAGCTGCGGTTGCTTTAGCAACTGATATGTTGCCTCTAGCTGACGGTAGTGATATGGGAGGATCTCTTCGCAATCCAGCGAGCTTCTGTAATGTTGTTGGATTTCGTCCTTCGATAGGAAGGATGCCCAAAGGTTTGGGCACGGCCTGGTACGGAAGACTCTCAACTACTGGACCAATGGCAAAAACTGTTAAAGATACAGCCTTTCTTATGTCTATTATCTCGGGTGAAGACAATACAGACCCTTTAACTTTGACTCAATTTAGAAATGATTTCTTAGAGGCATTTACTCCTTATAAAATACTTAAAGATAGACCACTGAAAATTGCTGTTAGTCCGTCATTAGGGGATCTGCCTGTGGACAATCAGGTTTTAAATATCATTAAGTCATCTGCAGAGACTTTTAAGAAGATCGGGGCAAATGTAACTTATGCAGATCCACCTTTAGAGGGCGCTATGGAAGCATTCCAAATACAACGTGCAGTTAGCCTAAGAGGTCTAGGCAAAATGTTAGATCAATCTGTCAAGCAGTGGCGTGACTATGCTAAAGACACAACCATTTGGAATATTGAAAAGGGTTTTGATCTTTCTATAGACGACATGATTAAAGCGGAAGTAATTAGAACTAATATTTATTTAAAAATGTCTGAATTCTTCAAAGAATTTGATCTGTTGCTACTACCATCGGCACAGGTACCTCCTTTCGATCTTTCAAATGAATGGGTTAAAGAAATAAACGGAGAGAAACTTGAAACTTACATAGATTGGATGTCAGTCTGCTGTATGATTTCCACAACTGGTCTTCCCGCAATCTCAATTCCAGGAGGATTCACTGAGGATAATCTTCCTGTGGGAATTCAGTTAGTAGGGAAACCTAGAGAAGACATTGAATTGTTGAAGATTGCTAATCTGTTTGAATCTGAGACCAACTTCTACACAAATAAACCTTCTATTTATTGAGTGACTAATCAGAAACAAATTTCTCAAAGAATTTCCATACTTCTTCGCTTGCATTTATATCATTGTTGCCTGATCCCATGTAATACCAAGCTAAAGGATTCTCCCACCATCTAATTCTAAATCCTGGCCATACATGTCCTCCATCTACAATCTTGTATAACCAGACTTCGTTTAAGTTATCTTCAGACCAATAACGTTCAAAAATAATATCATTTTGATAGCCTTCGCTTTTTGATGTAATTTGAATATATTCACTTTTATCTAAACTATGTTTATCAGCCCAAAACTGAATTGTTTCTGGCAAGCCATAGTAAGCGCCCCACCCTTCTTGATTTTCTATATCGCCTTCAAACAATGAAATCTTGTCACTGGTTCCGTGGGTTTCAAAAACAGGAATTGGTTTTTTAGAATTACAGTTATCTAAAATATCTTTCATCATTACACCTGCAACAGGAGCTACAGCAGAAAATAAATCTGAAGAAGTGCAAGCCAGCAAGTAACTCATATCACCGCCATTAGACATTCCAGTAGCAAAAGTATTCTTTTTGCTTAGCTGGTATTCTTCTCTAAGATAGAGGACAAGTTCTCGAATAAAAGAAACGTCATCAATTTTCGAAGTTTGGTGAAATTCGTAACCAACGTTAAAAAAAGCATTACCCTCACTATCAATCGTACCTTGGGGATAGACCACGGCAAAGCCTTCGCGATCAGCAACTTCATTCATTTTAGAATAGGACATTATATTTTTAGCTGAACTTGTATAACCATGCATAACCACTACTAAAGGGGCTGAAATTGTTAAATTCTCAGGAAGGTATAAATGGTAAGTCCTTTCCAGTCCTTGGTGAGACAAGGTTCTTTCTTCAGAAAAGATCAGAGAAACAAAAAAGACTGATACAATTAAAACTGCTATTCGTTTAATCATTTAATGAAATCCTTTTCATTAATTACCTACAGCAAATCCCCAATAATTATAACCTGCAATTTTTGGTGTGCTGGGAAGATACATTTCTTCGATCTGTTCAATCTTAAATCCTGACTCTTCTATTATCTGAGGTATATTCCTATTAATATTGCAACCTCCTGCAATTTTTCCCCATATAGGATTTATTCTTGATTGCCACTTTATAATATTTTCATCGGGAGCTATCCCATGTTCACAAAAGATTAATTTTCCACCTTCCTTCAAGACCCTTTTTATCTCTATGTTAGCCCTTATAACTTCTGGGATAGTGCACATGGTGTAAGTTATCAAAACGCTATCAAAATGATTATCCGGGAGAGGAATTTCCTCAGCACCACAAGATATAAAATTTATATCCAGACCCTCTTCTTTAGCAGTCTCTTTTGCCATTACACTAAGATCTTCTGAAGGGTCTAGTCCCCAAATCTGATCAATTTTAGTAAGGTCATAATAAGGCAGATTAAGCCCCGAGCCTATTCCTACTTCTAATACATTTCCTTCTGCTAGAGGAACTACCTTCTTTCTCTGATAAGTAATCGGCTTTGAGCCACAAGCACAATTTAAAAATTTTGGCAGTATGTATTTATCATATAAACTCATTACTCCAATCTTATACTTACAATGGATAAAGGCAATAAAGATGAATGAAAATTTAAAAAATAAAGTTTGTTTAGTAACTGGAGCTACAAATGGAATTGGTCTAGAAGCAGCAAAGGCTCTAAATAAAATGGGTGCTGAAATAGTTTTCATAGCCCGTAATAATGAAAAGGCCAAAAGTTTGAAAGAAGATCTTTTAAGCGATTCGGGTAATCAAGCTACTTCAATTATTGCAGATCTCTCATTACAAAGTGAGGTTAAAAGAGCGGCTGATGAATTCTTATCTTTAAATAAACCACTTCATATACTTCTTAATAATGCGGGGATCATGAATCGAGAAAGAAAAGAAACTGCTGATGGCTTCGAAGAGGTTTTTTCGGTAAATCACCTAGCCTATTTTAGTCTTACTTTGATGCTTTTAGATAAAATGAAAAGTACAGGAGGAGGAAGGGTCGTAAATGTTGCTTCCATGGCATATAGGTTTGTCAATGAAATGAACTTTGAAGACCTTCATTCAAAAGAAAACTACAAAGGCTTAAAAGTCTATGGCCAATCAAAATTAGCCAACATACTTTTTACTAGAAGCTTAGCTTCAAGAGTAAGAGATGACAATATAACTGTAAATTGCTTACATCCAGGATATGTAGACACCGGTATAGGTCTAAACAATAAAGGATTCTTTGTCAGGATGTTGATGAATCTTGGCCGACCATTTGCAAAGAAAACGGACAAAGGAGCAGAAACATCTATTTATCTTTGCGCTTCTAAAGAGGTAGAAAAAGTATCAGGTGAGTATTTTGTTGACTGCAAGATTGAAGAGCTAATTGGGTCGGCAAAAAATGAAGAGCAAGCAAATAAATTATGGTCTGTTAGCTCTGAACTAACAGGTATAGACCTAAATTGAAGATAATGGATCTACATCGATAGACCAACGAACTTTCTTGCTGGTTTTAGGGTTGTAGAGACTCGCTTGAGCTAAATCCAAGAACTTATGTAATGAACTCCTGCTGTTGGAAAGAATATTTAGCTCCCATCTATAAACACCAGATTTTTTTTCCATAATTGCGGGAAGAGGTCCTATAACCTTTATATCTTGTGGGTAGGCTTTAGATTTTTTTAATTTGTTGATAAAAGTTTGTATAAAGTCTCTACTAATATAGCTATTGGCTGATTCAGCTTGTATCTTCGCTTGAAAGGCAAATGGTGGTGAGTTAGCTAACTTTCTTTCTACTAAAAGATTTTTTGCGAAGCTTTCATAACTGCCCTTGATAAGTTCTTCTATTTGAGGATGATCTGGGCAATAGGACTGCAAAATAACTTTTCCTGGTTTTTTATCTCTACCTGCTCTACCAGCTACCTGAGTCATTAGCTGAGCAACCCTCTCACTACCTCTAAAATCCGCACTAAATAATCCAGAATCTGCATCCAGTATTCCTACAAGAGTTACATTAGGAAAATGATGTCCCTTAGCAAGAAGCTGTGTACCTAATAAAACCATTGGTTTTCCAGAATTAATCAATTCGAGATATTCATTCATAGACTCTTTTTTTCTTGTTGAGTCACTATCAATTCTAAGAACACGAAATTTAGAAAAACGTTCATTAAGAAATTCTTCTACCCTTTCAGTTCCATACCCATAGGACAAGAAGTCACTGGACTGACAAGAAGGACATACTTTTGGTTCATTTTTTTGAGATTCACAATGATGACACTGTAATTTTGGAGGCCTTTTGTGTATTGTCATGAGGGCATCGCATCTATCACAATTTGATAGCCATCCACATGTTTTACAGATTAAAGAAGGCGCATAACCTCTCCTGTTTAAGAAAATTAAAACTTGATTCCCTTTTTCTAATTCTTCTTCACTACTCTTTAATAGTTCGTCACTAAAACCTTCCTTTAATTCTTTTCCTCTTAAATCAATAGGTAAGTATTTAGGAAGACTTGCACCAGTGGCTCTTTTAGTTAAATTCAATATCTCAAATTTTTTTTCTAATGAGTTATTTAGAGTCTCTAATGAAGGTGTTGCAGAGGCTAAAACAACGGGTATTTTCTCTATTTTTGCTCTATAAAGAGCTATATCTCTTGCTGAATATCTGAACCTATCTACCTGCTTATAAGATAAATCATGTTCCTCATCAATAACAATTATTCCAATATCCTTCATGGGCATAAACACACTAGATCTAGTGCCAATAATGATATCTATCAATCCCTTAGAAGCCCCTAACCAAGCATCAACCTTTTCTCTATCATTCTTAGCAGAATGGAATGATAAAACCCTTTCACCAAAGTATTGCTTAAATCTTTTTTCAGCTTGCGGAGCCAAGCCTATTTCTGGAATCAAAATTAAAGCCTGTTTACCTTTATTTATTACTTCTTGTATGGCTTGAAGATATACTTCAGTTTTCCCACTCCCAGTAATTCCATTTAAAAGAAAGACTTTATTTTGCTTTTCAGACTTAACAATTGAATCGACTGCAAATTTCTGTTCTTCGTTTAATTTTTTCTTTACGCTACTAGCGTCAGGAACTACTTCCTTTTTATAAGGGGATAGTTCTCGGACATATCTTGAAATTAGACCTTTTTCAATTAATGCATTGATTGAAGATGTATTTACACCATAAGCAGCAGCAGCTTTTTGTGAGATCTCTTTCTTTTCTTTTAACACCTCGATCAATTTCTTTTGATTAGGGGCTTGAGAAAGATCACCTAGATCTAAGAAATCGCCTTTGCTAGTCAATTCTAGAAATTTAACCTCTAGAAATTTCGCTTCTTTTCCTTTTCTTATCGGAGGAGGGAAGAAATAAGAAATAATATCGCCTAACGGGTAATGATAATAACGAGATGCCCACTCTGCTAGCTCTAAAGACTCTTTATCCAAGAGAGGATTTTGATCTAACACCTCTTTTACATACTTTAACTTCCTTCCCTTTACAGCACTATTCTTACCAACATCCCATACCACGCCAACAAGATTTCTGTTTCCAAATGGTACTATTACTCTTGATCCTGGCCTAGGTGGGTTATCTTTGAATGGAGTTGGCAACAAGTAAGAAAATTTTTCTAATATTGGTATTGGGACCAAAACTTCTACTTGTTCTATAGACATAAACTTATTCTAAACCTATTAACCCTATATTAGCATTTGCCTTGTTTTCTTGGTCTGGTGTATAGTGCGCCGGCATATTTTTAAATTGTAGATTATTAAATGAAAAAAGACGTTCATCCAGAATATCGCGAAGTATTATTTCATGACACTAGTATAGATAAGTACTTCGTAGTTCCTTCTTCGCTTGTAACAGATGAAACTAAAGAATGGGAAGGAAAAACCTATCCTTACTTTCCTCTTGATGTATCGTCTGATTCACATCCCTTTTACACAGGTAAACAAAATCTTGTAGACACTGCAGGAAGAGTAGATAAATTTAGAAAACGTTTCGGTTCAAAAAGCAAAGTTGCTGTAACTTCGGATGCTCCTGTTGAAGAAGCTCCTGTTGAAGAAGCTCCTGTTGAAGAAGCTCCTGTTGAAGAAGCTGCTGTTGAAGAAGCTCCTGTTGAAGAAGCCGCTGTTGAAGAAGCCGATGCTGAACAGACTGTTGCTGAAAAGAAACCTACAAAGAAAAAGAAAGCCCCAGCAAAAAAATCTAAGAAAAAATAAAACTAAGAAGTTAACTGCTCAGAAATATACTGAATTATTTTTGAAGCTACCCTTTTTTTAGGCCCTTTCTCAATAAATAGCTCAATCTCATTATTAATTAATGTAACCTCGTTTTCATCAGAGTCGAAACCTATCTCGGTATTCGAGATATCATTCGCAACTATTAAATCTAACTTTTTCTTACTTAATTTTAATTTCGCATTTTTAATGAGATCATTAGTTTCAGCAGCGAAACCTACCAAATACGGTTTATTTTCCATCTCTCCTGCACTTTTAAGTATGTCCTTGTTTTCAGTCATCGGAATAGAAATATCTAAATCTTTATTAGATTTTTTTATTTTTTCCTTCGAGAAGCTCTCTGGTTTGTAATCTGCTACAGCAGCCGAGCTAATAAATACATCGGAATTTCTAATGTGGTGCATGACTGCTTCATGCATTTCTTCTGCAGTTTTAATTTTCACTAAATGGACTCCCTCGGGGGCTTCTATGTTCACCGGCCCAGAAATCAAAGTAACCTTTGCTCCGGCCTCAAGACTGGCTTGGGCCAAGCTATAACCCATCTTGCCCGAACTTTTATTAGTAATATATCTGACAGGATCTATTGGTTCTTGAGTGGGGCCAGCTGAAATAAGAATACTTTTATTCATTAAAAGTCCCTCTTCAAAAAGTAAAGAAAAACTTGAAATAATTTCATCAGGTTCCAACATCCTACCCAAGCCCACATCACCACAGGCCTGTTCTCCAGAACCTGGTCCGTATATTTGAAACTTACTGTTTATCAACTTCTTTATATTTTCTTCCGTTCTAGAATCTTTCCACATCGCTTGATTCATTGCTGGGGCTAACGAGATGGGACCTTCGAAGGCTAAACTAATACTTGATAGCAAATCATCACCTCTTCCGGACGCTAATTTTGCAAGCGTATTTGCTGTAGCAGGGGCTATTAGAATTGCATCTGCCCACTTTGCTAACTCAATATGTCCCATGCCTAGCTCACTTTCAGGATCGAGAAGTTCAGAGGAAACTTTATTTCCTGATAATGCTTGTAAGGTTAAAGGAGTAATAAATTCTTCAGCTGATTTGGTCATTACCACACGAACAGATGACCCCGCTTTCTTTAAGGAACGAACTATTTCAGCGGATTTATATGCAGCTATTCCTCCTGTTACACCTAGAAGGATGTTTTTATTTGCTAATGAATTCAAAATTTAATTTTAAAAAATGAAGGATTATACAGTCTTAATCTTGCTTGCTGTTAGTGGTTCTGGTATAAAACGCGACTTCGTTATAGAAAATTTAAAAAGTGCTATGTCAAAAGTCTGTCAAGTAACTGGGAAAAAACCTTTAGCTGGTAATAATGTCTCCCATGCTAAGAATCGTAATAAGAGAACTTTCCAGCCCAACTTGCATAAGCACAAGTTCTGGGTTGAATCTGAAAACAGGTACGTGAGTTTAACCGTTTCAGCTAATGGAATGAGGACAATTGATAAAAATGGTATAGATAAAGTTCTAGCAGATATAAGAGCTAGAGGAGAAAAAATATGAGAGAAAAAATTAGACTAGTATCTTCAGCCGGCACAGGACATTTTTATACAACAGATAAGAATAAATCTGCAATGCCAGATAAAATGGAGATCAAAAAATTTGATCCCGTTATCAGAAAGCACGTTCTATATACAGAAGCTAAAATCAAGTAATTCCAGCAGCCTCTTTTATAAATTTCTTTTTTAAGAATTTAGTTTCATTAGTGAAGCTAAAAGCAATATTTCTTCCTAACTTTAACCAAGGGTTAGTAGATGCAAATCCCCTTTTAAAAGCTTCCATCATTGCCATCATTCTTAAGTTCACCTTTTCTCTTGAATCACTGTAGGCTTTCAGCATTTTTTCATCCGCGATATCCCTTCCTTCTCTTCTCAACAATAGAATTCTTTCGGATAAATCTATTACATCAGCTAAGCCCAGATTAAGGCCTTGTCCGGCAAGTGGATGAATAGTATGGGCAGAATCACCAACCAATACTGTCCTTTTGGAAAAATATTTTATTGCATGCAGTTGATGAAGTGGGAATGAAGATATTTCTTCACGTAGCTTGAATCTTCCTAACTTACTTTCAGTCTTTAGTTCTAATTCCTTTAGAAACTCAGAACTTTCTAAAAAGAACAATTTATTTGCATAAACTTTATCCGCAGACCAAATTAAAGAAATGAGATCCTCTTCTTCAACCCTAACAGGAAGTAATGCTATAGGGCCAGTAGCAGTAAAAATTTGATAAGCAGTCTCATTAATAGGAAGTTCTGATTCCAATAAGGAAACGATAGCGGTTTGTTCGTAACTCCACGTTCGTATGGGTATGGAAGATAAACTTCTAATTGACGACATTGATCCGTCAGCGCCTACAATTAATTGAGCTTCTAGGTTCAGCCCTGAATCAGTTTGAATCTCTATCGATTCTAAACCTTCATTAAGTGACAGTACTGATTCGTGCTCTAATAGATCTACATTTGGAAGCTCACCCAGTAAGTCAAATATTGATTTTAATAAATTATTATTATGAGCAATCTTACCCAGCCTACATTCTGAGATCTCTTTGGCATCAAATGTAACGACGGAAGACCCTTCTGAATCCCAAACTTCAATATTAGTAAAATCCTTAGAAGTCTTGCTAATCTTTTCCCAGATTCCCATTTTTTTCAATAAGTCTATTGAATTAAGATTTAAGGAAGCTGTTTTTCCTTTAAAAAAATCATTTTGTTTTATTGAAGAAGGATTTTCTTTATCCAGCAAACAAATTTTCATGCCTGCTTGTCCCAGCAAAAGAGAAAGTGATGCGCCTGCTACGCCACCTCCGACTATGATAGCTTCGTAGTTCACTAAGACTGAACAGTATTTTCTACTTCTTCTATAGATCTAGGGATGTTTGGAGTTAAAACTTCAAAACCTTGTTTAGTAACCAAAACATCATCTTCAATTCGAACACCTATTCCCTTCCATTTATCATCAACCCCTTCCAAAGAATCTAAGATATAAATACCAGGCTCTATTGTCATAACCATTCCTGGTTCAAGGTCCCTCCAATCTCCATCTTGCTTATAACTCCCCACATCGTGCACATCCATTCCAAGCCAATGACCTATTCTATGCATATAGAATTTCGTATATTCCCCATTGTCTATAGCTTCTTGTTTACTACTTTTGATTATTCCTAAATCAATTAACCCTTCAACGATGACTTCCACTGATTTTTCATGTGCTAAATTCCATTTATTACCTGGTTTCAGTTGATCCATAGACTGCTTATGCGCCTCTAGGACTATAGAATAAATTTGTTTTTGTTCTTCAGTAAAGGTTCCATTTACTGGAAAGGTTCTTGTTACATCTGAGGCATAATATTTATACTCACAACCAGCATCTACCAACACAACATCTCCATCTTTCAGTTCACAATTGTTGTCTACATAATGCAATATGCAGGCATTGTTTCCGCCACCAACTATAGAGTTATAAGCAGGAGCTCTAGCTCCATTCTTATTAAAAGCATAGAGATACTCTGCTTCAAGTTGATATTCATACATTCCTGGCTTTACAGCTTTCATGGCCCTAATATGAGCCTCAGTTGTTATTTCAGCAGCCTGTTTCATTACCTCTATTTCTTCATCAGATTTTAATAATCTCATTTCATGAATAATGGAGTCCAAAGAAAGTAGGTTGTGAGGGGGCTCCGCGCCAGCTCTAGTGTTAAGTCTTATTTGATCAAGCCACACATTGATTCTTTGGTCTAGTCCACAAGGAGAGCTCATCGAATAATAGATATTTTTAGCCCCTTCTAAAAGTCCAGGCATTAATTCATCTACCAAAGAAATACTTAAAGATTTATCTGCATCAAAGTCTTTAACAGCTCCTTTTTGTCCAGACCTAAAGCCATCCCACTGCTCCTTTAGAGGATCTCTATCCCTACAAAAGATAATATAATTATCTTTTTCAGCATAAGGTCTAATCAATAAGAGAGATTCAGGCTCTTCATATCCAGATAGATAATAAAAATTGCTATCTTGCCTGTAGAGATAGTCAGTGTCTGAGATCCTAGATTTAATAGGAGAAGATGCAACTAAAATTGCTGAATTATCTAAAACTTTTTTCGATAATTCTGATCTTCTTTCAGAAAAATTAAATTTCTTATCCATCATTATTTGTAATTTTATACCTAATGTTAAATCATGGTAGCAAGAAAAACAGTTGAAAGTTAAACTTAGATAAAAGAAATAGAGAATGTCTGAAGAAAAATTTCAAAAACTAGAGTCTGAAGTTAGGCAGCTTATAAAAGTAAGCCAGCAACTTAAAGAGGTTAATGAGGACCTCTCAAACAAAAATACTAGGCTTAGAAAAGAAAATAGAGATTTAGAAGAATCTCTTGATAAAGCAAAGCAAGGCATATCAAAAATAATTAAACGTTATAAAAATTAAGAATGACGAAAAACGTAACGACTGTAAAAATTTTGGATTCTAATTATAAGATTGCATGCCGTGCTGAAGAAGCTGAAGCGGTTGAGCAAGCTGCGCTATTCCTGGACGAAAGGCTTAGAGAAATAAAAGAAGGGTCTGATCTAGATGAGAAAAAAACTGCCATAATTACTGCCCTCAACATATCGAATGAATATTTAAAGAGCCTATCTAATTCTCAAGTTAACTCTGTGGATTCTCCCTCACTAGATACCCTCATAAAAGAAGTTCAAAGTCAGTTAAAAAGTTTATCTTTTTCAGATTAATATTAGGTTATACTTTCCTTAGTTTCCTGGTTTATTCGATAGTTTTTACTACTCTCGAGCCGATATAAAAATATTAGGAGATTTTGGTAAATTCTTGTTGTGCAAGCCCAAAGTTGGGAAGCCTGATAAATTGACAAAATCACCGCCTTGAACTTCACGGTTCAGGGCAGTAAATAACAACGGTAATCTGGGAAACTCCTCGCGAATGAATACAAAAGATAGTCTAAGAGAGCGGATTTACTCAAAAAGAAAGAATCTATCAGAAAAAGAAAGATTAGATGCAGAAGATTCTCTTCTTAGCAGATGGGAGTCAGTTAAAGACTCTTATAAAGCAAATAAAATAGCACTTTATTGGTCGGTAAATGGTGAGATTCCTACCAATTCTTTGATCTCCTATTTCCTTAAAGATGGGTCTGAATGTTTTCTACCTGTAATTTCAGATGATAAGGAAGATAAACTTCTTGAATTTTCTCTTTATGAAGAGGAAAACTCTCTTAAAAGAAACAGATTTGGTATACCTGAACCCTGTAAATCTAAATTTGTCGATTTAACTGATATCGATATAATTTTTTTACCTTGTGTATGTTTTGATTCTAGAGGGAACAGGATAGGAATGGGCAGTGGATTTTACGACAGAACTTTAAGCAAACTTCCAGATAAAAGAAATAATCAATTGATAATATTAGCCTATGATTTTCAGGAAGTTGAGAGCTGTTTACCAGAAATGCATGATGTACGAGCAAACGCATGCCTAACACCAACTAATTTTTTTAAATTTAAAGATTAAAGTTATTTCAAGAAGGCTTTATAGGCAAGATTATCAGTCTCTTCCCAAAATCTAAATCCAGTTTTTGTTAAATATTTAGTTAGTTGAAGATAGTTCTTTGATTGCGATTCAAACCCCACTAGAACTCTGCCGTAAGCCGAGCCTTGGTTCCTATAGTGAAAAAGGGTAATGTTCCACTTATCGCTTAGACTATCTAGAAAATCTACTAATGCTCCTGGTCTTTCAGGAAACTCTACTCGAAATAGAAACTCACCTTTACTAGAAACGGTTTCAGGAGCCCTTCCCCCAACCATGTGTTTAACATGTAATTTTGCTACCTCATTTTCTGATAAATCTTTAGGAGAGTATCCTTTTGATCTAAGATGTTTCAATAATTTAGTTCTTTGTTTAGAATCATTAAATCTACAAGCAACAAATATAGTTGCTTCTTCACTATCTTCGACCCTGTAATTAAATTCAGAAATCATCCTTTTTCCTAATACCTTGCAGAAGCTTCTAAAACTACCCTTCTCTTCTGGGATCCTGACGCTAAGTAGAACCTCTTTGTTCTCTCCCAATTGAACTCTTTCTACTATATGTCCAAGTCTGTCAAAATTTAAATTTGCCCCAGAATTAATTGCTATAAGATTCCTGTTTTTAAGACCTTTGGATTTTGTGTATTTCTTAAGACCTGCTAAAGCTAACGCTCCAGCAGGCTCAGGAATAGTTCTAGTTTCCTGAAAGGTATCTTGAACTGCTGCGCACATTTCATCTACAGAAACAGTTACAACATCATCTAGCCACTCTCTTATCAATGAGAAAGTTAATTTACCAATTTGTTTAACTGCTACACCATCAGCAAAAAGACCAACTTCTTTAAGTGATAATCTTTTATTATTTTTTATAGCAAGATCTAAACAAGCAGCGTCGTCTGGTTCTACTCCAATTACCTTAATATCAGGATTCTCAGATTTAATATATGCTCCTACTCCAGCTAATAAGCCTCCTCCCCCTACGGGAACAAAAACGGCTTCTATTTTAGAATCTGTTTGTTCGATTATCTCCTTCCCAATAGTGCCCTGGCCAGATATAACCTCCTTATCATCATAAGGATGGATGAAGGAGTAATTTTCTTTCTTTGCTAGTGAAACTGCATGGTCATAAGCTTCATCAAAATTATCACCAAAAAAAACTACCTTGCCTCCTAAGCTCTTTACTGCATTGATTTTAATCAATGGTGTAGTAATAGGCATAACAATTATGGACTTTAAACCTAACTTTTTAGCAGAATAAGCTACCCCTTGCGCATGATTGCCCGCAGAAGCCGCTATTACTGGTCTATCTGGACTAATTTTCTTTATTTTAGATATTTTGTTATAAGCACCTCTAACTTTAAAAGAAAAAATCGGTTGTAAATCTTCTCTTTTAAGAAAAATATTGTTCTTTAGCTGCCTTGATAAGGTATTTGCTTTAGTGATAGGCGTAACCTCAGCTACATCATAGACATTAGATGCCCTGATTAACTTGTTATAAGCTCTTAATTTGTTAGAAATCATTAATCTATACTAACCTCTTTGCAGCAAAGCGCGTTATTATACTTATAGCCTAATAATATTCATTAAGATAAGCATTCTATGACCCAAGATATAAAAAAGAAAAACTCAGCCAAGGCAGCTTTTGAGCTAATTAAACCCGATCTTAATAAAGACAGTGTATTAGGCATTGGAACAGGTTCAACCACTAATTATTTTATTGAGGCTCTTAATGAATCTGATATAGAAATAAAAGGAGCAGTTTGTAGTTCAATTTCTTCTGAAAAAAATCTCAACCCATCAATTAAAGTAATAGAGTTAAATGAAGTTCATTCAATTGACTTCTACGTAGATGGAGCAGATGAGTTTAACGATAGATTTGAGTTAATAAAGGGAGGTGGCGGAGCTCTTACTAGAGAAAAAATATTAGCTTATTCATCTGATAAATTTTTATGTATTGTTGATGATAGTAAGCATACTGACCTGCTAGGAAAGTTTCCTTTGCCTATAGAAGTTCTAGAAATTGCTAGAAGCGCAATTTCGAGAGAGATGATGAAAATGGGAGGGAAGCCTGTATTTAGAAATGACTTTATCACAGATAATGGAAATCAAATTATAGACATACACAATCTGCTAATAGAAGTTCCTTTTGAACTAGAAGAAAAGATAAATAACATACCTGGCGTAGTAGAAAATGGAATCTTTTCTAATAGAAAAGCTGATGTAATTATAAAAGCAAAATCAGAAGAAGTAGAAGTTTTAGAGCTTTAATAAAGATTTCTATAGATAGTTAGTACTTACTTACTATAACAACTTTGATATTTCTTTTGCTAAGATTTCACTATCAGGTTCAACCTTTGTATCGAAACTAGCAACCCTTCCACTCTTAGATACCAGGTACTTGTGAAAATTCCAACCAGGCCTTACTCCAGATTCCTCAGTTAAAGCTTTAAAGAAAGAATTTGCTTTTCTACCCTTAACAGAAGACGTAGCAAACATTGGAAAAGTGACACCATATTCAGTACTACAGAACTCCTTTACTTTAGATTCATCACTATACTCTTGAAACATAAAGTCTCTGGAAGGAAATCCTAGTATTACAAAATCATCTTTAGCGTATTTCTCATAAAGCGCTTGCAGGGATTCATATTGATAAGTAAACCCACATCTACTAGCAACGTTGACTGCTAAAATTACTTTATCTTCATATTGACAAAGATTAACTGTCTCTGAAGAATCTAATAACCTAACTTCATGGTCTAGAACTTCTGGACAATCAGAAAAAATATAATTTCCTAAAATTAGTGATAAAACAATAAATATTTTTTTCATAACAATCCCTTATTAATTTTGAAACCAATATATCAATATATCCAAACTTGGACTTTTTCATTAACTAGATCAAATAGATCTATTACATCAGTATTATACATCCTTATACATCCATCTGAAGCCGGCCTACCTATCAGACCTTCTTCCGCAGTACCATGTATATAGATATATCTGGACCTAGAATCTACACCAGGTCCTTTATTTTTACCTTTTTCTAAACCGTCTAGCCATAATATTCTAGAAGTTACATGATCAAAGTCAGTATCAACATCCTCAGTAATAACATTTGCAATGGCTCCATTCCATACTCTTCCCTTAAGTATTGCATTTATAGGCAAATCTCGACCAATTTTTTTAAATATTTCATGTTTACCCAGGGGTGTCTTAAGGCTATTAACCTCACTACCTGTACCATAATAGGAGCTAGATATCTTAAAACCCTTTAAAATATTACCTTTTCTTAAAAGGTACATATTTTGGTTTTTTATATCAACGTAAAGTAATGATTCAAGTTCGCTAAACGAAGAATCTATTGCAGAAATATTGCTTAAAACCTTATTTTTATCGTATTTAGTTGTTCTATCTATCATAGTTGTTGTACAAGAACTAAGTAAAAATAAGCATAATATTGTTAGTTTTGAGGTCTTATTAGACATATTATGTGACATTTGTTCTATTATTTATAAAATAACCTTCTAATCTATCTCTTTCTTGCTTTTTAGTATTAATATATTTATAAATATAACACTTAATATAAAGTAAAGTGGCAAATTTCCGTATTTTGCGTAAAAAGTTTTACCTTCATACAAATTTACCTCTCTCTTTAAAATTTTATCTTCGAAATAACCCTGTTTTTCAAGGATTTTTCCATTA
>CACDOC010000025.1 GCA_902554355.1 uncultured SAR86 cluster bacterium
TCAGGACTTTTTCCCTTTAACTGTTAATTATCAAGAGAAGACTTATGCAACAGGCAAGATTCCAGGAGGATTCTTCAAGAGGGAAGGGAGACCAACTGAAAAAGAAACATTAACTTCTAGATTAATAGATAGACCTTTGAGACCTTTATTCAACGATGATTTTCTATACGAAGTTCAAGTTATATGTACGGTCGTATCTTCAGATAAAGACGTAGATCCAGATATCCTGTCTTTCATAGCTGCATCTGCAGCTATTGGCATATCTGGCTTACCTTTCAATGGCCCTTTAGGTGCAGTTAGAGTAGGTTTCATAGAAGGACAATATTGCTTAAATCCAAAAAGAAGTGAGTTAGAAAATTCTTTATTGGATATGGTTATAGCTGGCAGCGATTCTGCTGTAATAATGGTTGAATCAGAAGCTAAAGAACTTTCTGAAGATCAGATGCTTGGCGGTATTCTTTTCGCTCACCAGGAAATGCAAGTAATAATAAGTGCTATTAAAGAAATGAGTGCAGAGGTAGGAAAACCAACCTTTGAATATGAACCAAAAACTTTAGATAAAGATTTAATAAGCTCTGTTAAGGATTCTTATTCAGATTCAATTTCTGATGCTTATCAAATCCAAGACAAACAAGAAAGAGTACAAACCCTTAATCAGCTAAAAGAAGAAATTATCGAAGATCTTGTTACTGAAGAAGAAGATTCTCCGAAAAGCTCTGATCTAATGGATGTTTTTAAAAAAATTGAAAAAACAATAGTGAGATCAAATTTAATTAAAGGTGAACCAAGAATAGATGGAAGAGATTTGGATACTGTAAGACCTCTCTTTATTGAAACAGGCGTTTTGAAAAATACTCATGGATCAGCTCTTTTTACAAGAGGAGAAACGCAGGCGCTTGTTACTGCTACTCTTGGTTCTCCTAGGCAGGCGCAGCTTATTGATGCATTAGAAGGTGAGTTTAAAGATCAATTTATGCTTCATTATAATTTCCCTCCTTATTCTGTCGGTGAAGCAGGATTTATGTCTGGTCCTAAGAGAAGGGAGATTGGACATGGGAAATTAGCACGAAGAGCTCTGGAAGCAGTTTTACCTTCGCCTGAGAATTTTCCTTATACAATTAGAGTTGTGTCAGAGATCACTGAATCAAATGGTTCAAGCTCCATGGCGAGTGTATGTGGATCGAGCTTAGCACTTATGGATGCTGGAATACCTATGAAAGCTCCAGTTGCTGGTATTGCAATGGGTCTAGTTAAGGAAGAAGATGGATTTGCTGTTATTACAGATATTCTTGGAGATGAAGATCATCTTGGAGATATGGACTTTAAAGTAGCGGGAACTAAAGAAGGTATTACTGCCCTTCAAATGGATATAAAGATTGATGGTATTACTGAAGAAATTTTTGACGTTGCCCTTGAAAAAGCTCAAAAGGCTAGATCTCATATTTTAAATAGCATGAACGAAGTTCTTCCTGCCTCTAGAGAAGAACTATCAGATAAGGCCCCTCAGGCTGTCGTTATTCAAATAAATACTAAAAAGATTAGAGACGTTATAGGAAAAGGCGGAGAGACTATAAGGGGTCTGACTGAAGAAACTGGAGCTATTATTGAAGTAGAAGATAGCGGTAAAGTTACTATATATGGAGATACTCCAGAATCTAGAGAAAGTGCTTTAAAAAGGATAGAAGAAATAACGGCTGAGCCTGAAGTAAATAAGATTTACACTGGAACAGTAGCTAATATTATGGATTTTGGAGCCTTTGTAACCATAATGCCTGGAAGAGATGGTTTAGTGCATGTATCAGAAATTTCTGAAGAAAGAGTTGAAAATGTTTCAGATTATTTCGTAGAAGGTGAGGAAGTAAAAGTGAAAGTTTTAGAAGTTGATAGGCAAGGGAAGATACGTTTAACCATGAAAGGAATAGAAGACTAAAAATTTGTATATTTTGTATAAATATGATAGCTAAAGTTTGTTTTAATCTAAATCTTCTAGTTAAATACACCTGTCCAGAGTTATCTGGGCGTTTGTTTAGCTAAAAAATGGGTGAAATATGAATGCTTTAAATAATATAAGAGACATCATAGGATCATTAACAGGAATCATTGTTTCTTTAGTTGCACTGGGAGTGGCAGCTGGAGTTGTATTCGGTTCTGGTGTTCCTTTTGTCGGTGGAGTTCTAGACAACCTACTCGGTCTTGTTAACACTTTAGGTGGAGAAGGCTTAGTTGGACTGATTGTTCTAGCGGTTCTACTGGACATGTATAGATAAGTCTCTTCTTAGCTATCATTGGAAAGGGGGCCGTAAAGGTACCCCTTTCTTTTTTTTAAAGCTAAATATAGGGGGTATATATGTTGGACATAATGGATAGGGTAGGAAGTGCTTTGTGGCAAATCACAAAGTTTTTATCTTTAGTAGTAGCAGTATCTATTCTGATTTCAATGCTTTTTGGGACAGGAGTACCTTTCTTCGGAGGCATACTTCAAAACACACAATCGGTAATAGAGGCTCTTAGCTCAGAAGGTCTTGGTTTAATTATAGCTATAATTATTATTCTTAGCGTATGGAATTCGAGATCTAGTTAAAAAGGAATTTATAAAAAAAAGGCACCATAAAGGTGCCTTTTTTTTATAATGAAGCAATGAATGAATTAGTTGAAATCAGAGACAATATAAAGATTGGTTTAGCTGGAAATAGAGACCTAAAGGCAGACCTATTTATTCCTCCTGGAAATGAGAAAGAAAGACCGGCAATTGTTATTGTTCATGGAGGGGGTTGGAGAGAAGGAGATGAAAAACAGCTGAGAGGTTACGGCATACTTTTAGCGAGGGAAGGTTTTGTTTGTATTTGTACATCATATCGGCTTTCTACTGAAGCACCTTGGCCAGCTCAAATCCAAGATGTTAATTGTGCCATAAGGTATATGAAAGCCAACTCTAAGGAGCTGGCTTTAGACCCTGACAGAATTGGGGTTACAGGTAATTCCGCTGGAGGACATCTTTCTTTGATGTCAGCTTTAAAGAATTATGATAAAAGCTTTGATGGAGAAGGAGGAAACAATAATGTTGATTCTAATGTGAAAGCTGTCTGTGCAATTTATTCTCCTGCAAGAATTGTAAAGTATGATAATACTGACCCGATAATTGATGCTTATAAAATGCTTATGGGAGATGCAGGACAAGAAGAATATGACTTAGCTAGCCCACTATTACAAATAAAGAGCAATTTTCCTCCCACCATGTTGATACATGGATCTTCAGACAGTGTAGTCAAATTAGAGGATTCAACAGATTTGTATAAGAAACTAAGACAAGAAAATATACCTGCCGAGCTACATATTTTTTCTGAAGAAGATCACGCTTTTGATTCAGCTAAAGGGTATGGAAGATCTGTTGCTGAGTTACAAAACCTATTTTTTAAAAAATACCTGTAATAGAATTCTGTATAAGAATTTTCTTAAGTATGGTGGCTATGGAAAGACTTGAACTTTCGACCTCAGCATTATGAATGCTGCGCTCTAACCAGCTGAGCTACATAGCCGTGATGCGAATTTTAGAGATGACTGCAGCTAAAGTCGAGAAAGGATTACACATTAAATCTAAAATGCATAATATCTCCGTCTTTAACCAAATATTCGCTACCTTCTGATCTTAACTTCCCGGCTTCCTTGGCTCCATTTTCGCCATTAAATTCAACAAAATCTGAATAGGAAGTAGTTTCAGCCCTTATAAAACCTTTCTCAAAATCAGAGTGTATTACACCTGCAGCCTTAGGGGCAGTTGATCCCTCTCTAACAGTCCATGCTCTAACTTCCTTTTTTCCAGCAGTAAAATAAGTTAATAAAGAGAGCATCTTGTAACTTTCTCTTATTAGCTTGTTAAGGCCTGGTTCTTCCATTCCTAAATCTTTAAGAAACTCTAAACCTTCTTCTTTCTCAAGCTCCGCTACCTCCGCTTCAAGCTGATTACACATAGGTATGACAGAGGAATCATTGTCGTTAGCATAGTTAACTAATTGTTTAAGCAATTTATTGTCTGAATCCAAATCTTCTACGTTACCTAAGTATAGACATGGTTTAACTGTAATCAATTGAAGGTCTTTAAATAAATCTTCATTATCTATAAACACCTTAGAATTCCGTCCCATGAGACCCTTATTAAGATCAACAGCTAGTTCTTCAAATTTTTCCTTGGTCGCTAATATTTCTTTATCTCCAGTTCTGGAAGCTTTTTCTAATCTCAGAATAGCGTTTTGCAACGTTTCCAGATCAGCAAGTAATAATTCTGTTTCTACTGTTTCTAAATCAACAACAGGATTGATCTCATCATGCACATGAGTTATATCCTCATTTTCAAAACATCTAACTACATGAATGATTGCTTGGGTTTCTCTTATGTGTGATAGAAATTTATTTCCTAAACCTTCTCCTTCAGAAGCGCCTTTTACCAAACCTGCAATATCTACAAATTCGGTAGTAGTTGGAATTACCTTTTCAGGATTAACTATTTCAGCTATTTTTATCAATCTTTGGTCAGGAACGGGAACAACGCCTACATTTGGTTCTATAGTACAAAAAGGAAAATTTTGTGCCTCGATACCTGCCGCTGTTAAAGCATTGAACAGAGTTGATTTACCAACATTAGGTAGTCCAACTATTCCACATTTAAGACTCATCTTTCTTTTCCTCAGAGGAGTGCAGTTTCATAATGGTTTTTTCCCAGCCGTTGATAATCAAATTTTCTAATAACGACAAACAATTTTTCATTTTATTTTCTAAAGCACTTCTTTCAGATGCCGAAGGCTTATTTAATACATAAGATGTAACGTTATTTTCTTTACCCGGATGACCAATACCTATGCGTATTCTTTTAAAAGATGTATCTCCACTCAGATGATCAATGATGTTTCTCAGGCCATTATGGCCACCATGACCGCCTGAGTCCTTTAGCCTTATACAGCCATTATCTAGGTCTAAATCATCGTGAATAATTAAAATCTCGTGATTCTCGACATTAAAGAATTTCTTAGCTTTCGATACACATATTCCGCTTTCATTCATAAATGTATCTGGAATACATAAGATTACTGAACATTCATTGATTTCAAATTTAGCGTAACTACTTTTGATTAATTTTTCTTTTTTTAGTGATACTCCATATTCATCACTAAGCATCATTACAAAATCTAATCCCGCGTTATGACGAGTATTCACATATTCTTCACCAGGGTTTCCTAAACCTACTACTAAAAGTGAATTCATGAAATTATAGGGAACAAGAAGGTTCTTTAATTTGAACTTTCTTCAGAATCTTTTGAATCATCTGCAGACTCTTCAGGACCAGCTTCTCCATCAGCACTTTCAGCAGTGTCTTCACCTTCTTCACCTTCTTCACCTTCTTCACCTTCTTCAGGTTCAACAATTTCAGGTTCTATTTCAAGAACCTTAGCTTCTGATACTGAAACCACTGCTTGGTCTCTATCTTCTCCAAGAGCTAAAGCAGGAATTTCTACTCCTTCTGGGAGATTTAATGCAGAAAGAAAGATTGAATCTCCTATATCCAGATTTTCAACATCGACTTCAAGGTATTCAGGAAGATTAGAGGCAAGACAAGTGATATCTATATCATTTATAAGGTGTGAAACAACACCACCATGCATTTTGACTCCTACACAAGAATCTTCATTTATAAATCTAACAGGAACAGAAATACTAATCTTAGTATCTGGATCTACTCTCATTAGATCCGCATGTAGTACTCTCTGCGTAGCCGGGTGTCTTTGGATTTCTTTAACAATCACATTTTGGTCTTTTCCTGAAATTGAGATATTAAGAATTTGTGTAGCGAAACCAGGTACTTCAGAAGCTTTGGCAATATCTTTCTCCAATATAGTTATTTTAAGAGGCTCTTCTTTTCCTCCATATATAACGGCAGGAATAGATCCTGCACTTCTAAGTTGCCTACTTGAAGATTTTCCTTCTACTTCTCTGTTTTCAGCATTTAAATTAACTTGTTCAGACATTATTTTTCTCCTCTATAAGAACATTGCGCTTATAGATTCTTCATTATTAACTCGCCTAATGGCTTCAGCTAAAGTAGGCGCCATCGTGATAATTCTTATCTTTTCACAGTTTTGCGCTTCTTCTGAGAGCGGTATAGTATCTGTTACAACCAATTGATCAAGCTTTGATTGCGAAATTTTTTCAATCGCATTTCCAGAAAGAACAGGATGAACGATATAAGCATATACTTTTAATGCTCCTTCTTCTTTTAAAGCCGCAGCTGCATTACACAAAGTACCTGCAGTATCTGCAATATCATCAACTATAATGCATTCTTTATCTTTTACTTCACCAATTACGTTCATTACTTCAGATTGATTGGCTTCGTCTCTTCTTTTATCAATGATTGCAAGATCAGAAAGACCCAAAACTTTTCCTAACGCTCTTGATCTAACAACCCCTCCAACATCTGGAGAAACAATTAAATGTTTATCAGAGTTTAGTTTTTGTATGTCATCTCTCATTACTTTTGTTCCGTAAACGTTATCTACAGGAATATCAAAGAAACCTTGAATTTGTTCTGAATGAAGCTCTACTGTTAAAACTCTATCTATTCCAGATCTCTCAAGGATATCTGCCATAACTTTTGCACTAATTGGAACTCTTCCGGACCTAACTCTACGATCTTGACGGGCGTACCCATAATAGGGAATTACAGCAGTTATTCTTCCAGCTGAAGACCTTCTTAAAGCATCCACCATTATGATTAATTCTAGGAGATTGTCTCCTGCGGGAGCGCAGGTAGGTTGTATCAAGAAAACATCCTTACCTCTAACATTTTCATCTATACTAATGCTTACTTCTCCATCACTAAAGGTAGTGACTTTGGCATTACCTAATTTCACCCCCAATTGATCTGCTATTCCTTTAGATAAATCTGGATTTCCATTACCAGAGAAGAGCACTAAACCGTTTCTAGAAGAATTCATCATTATTTTTCACCTTACAATTTTGGCTGGGGTGGCTGGATTCGAACCAGCGCATGGCGGCATCAAAAGCCGCTGCCTTACCGCTTGGCCACACCCCAACATTCCAAGCGCGTATTTTATTCTATTATTTGCATTAAAGGTGAACGTTCTAAACTTTTTACTAAAATGCAATTTGGAAATTTTTTTCTGGCTGCTTCTGCTTGCTTCAGGTCGTTAAAAGAAACAAATATTGCTGATCCTGTTCCTGATAACTGAGGTTTACCGATTTTTTCTAGTTTTACAAATGTTTCATCAATTTCTATATAAGAGTCTCTAGCCCATTTTTCAAAACTGTTAAAACCTCCCCTTAAGGAGTATTCCTTATAAGAATATGGTTTTGAAGCGTTTAAAGATAAACCTTTAAACGCTTCTTTAGTGCTAATCTGAGTTTTAGGCATACAAAGTAAAAACCATTCTTCCTTGTAGTCTATTTTAGAAAGTATTTCACCTCTTCCTTCAGCCCAAGCGTTATGACCAAAAACGAAGAAAGGTACGTCTGATCCTAATTCTAAAGATAACTCAATCAATTCATTTTTTGTTAGACCCAAATCCCATAACTTATTTAAAACTATTAGGGTCGCGGCAGCATCAGAACTACCTCCTCCAAGCCCTTTTTGGACAGGAATTCGTTTTAGTAATGAAATCTCTACACCTTTAGTGCATTTGGTTCTTTTTTTTAATATATTTGCAGCTTTTAATACAAGGTTGTCATTTATAGGTTCTGTTTCTTTTAATTCAACCTTTTCGTCAGTAATTTTAAAAAATAAGTCATCAAAAAGATCTATATTAGTAAAAAGAGTTCTTAAATCATGAAATTCGTCACTTCTTTTACTAATAACTTGAAGATGTAAATTTAGTTTAGCAGGAGCTTTTACCAATATTTCATTCATAAATCTTTTTATTTAAGATTATCAGTTCATATTCATTAGTTTTAAGTCTAACTATTGCTGGAAGAGTTTCGTCATTATTAAAATCTCTAAAAACATCTAAACCGGGATACAAAGATAAATTAATTTCAAAACCCAATATTAATTTTACGAAGTCACCTACGTTAATGGTATTTAGATGAGGATTTAAACCATCCAGGTTGCTTTTAGAGATTAATTTATTTATATCTAGGTTTTCTCTAATATCTAGGAGTAATTTTTCTTCTGGCAATAAGTAATTCTTGCCAATGTTCATCTGTATAAGGTTGCCTGTCTTTTTTAAAAAGAAATAACCAGTTTCCTTGCTATCCGGCATTGAAAGCTTAAACTTCCCTTCTAGTGAAAAATTATCTGTAATTTCGATATCACTTTTTTGATAAGGCTTCAATACAAATGATGTTGAAGAACAGCTGGTCAAAAGACTGATTATCAAAAAGTAAATAAAATAATAACTCTTTTTATTATAATTTCTCATACTTAAATAGAATATTGAAGGTTTCAAAGAATGATTGAAAGCATTTTATCCAAATTATCTGAAGTTTCAGAAAGGTATGCAGAGGTTGAACATCTTCTAAGTCAGCCTGACGTTACCTCTAATCAAGAGAACTACATTAGATTATCAAAAGAATACTCTGAACTCTCGCCTATAGTTAAAGCTTTTAAAGATTTCGAACAAAACGAATCTTCTTTAAACGAAGCTAAACAATTGATTAAAGACGGAGATCCAGATATTAGGGAGATGGCAGAAACTGAGATTGAAGATTTAACTGCTTCTATTCAAGCTTTAGAGGTTGAAATAAAAAGATTATTACTTCCAAAAGATCCAGATGATTCAAAAGATGTTTTTTTAGAAGTTAGAGCAGGTGCAGGAGGAGATGAAGCAGCACTGTTTGCAGGTGATCTGTTTAGGATGTATTCAAGATTGGCAGAAAGAAATAATTGGAATATGGATGTTGTGAGTATTAGAGAAGGAGATCACGGAGGCTACAAAGAACTAGTTACTAGAATAGAAGGTAGTGATGTATATAAACAATTAAAATTTGAAGCTGGAGTTCATAGAGTTCAAAGAGTCCCAGCTACCGAATCGCAAGGTAGAGTTCATACTTCAGCATGCTCCGTGGCAGTACTACCTGAGATGGACGAAATAGACGAAATAGATATAGATAAAAATGACCTAAGGGTTGATACGTTTAGGGCCTCAGGGGCAGGGGGGCAGCACGTCAACAAAACAGATTCTGCTGTCAGATTAACTCATATACCAAGTGGCATTGTGGTGGAATGCCAAGACGGTCGCTCGCAGCATAAAAACAAAGAAAAGGCGCTCTCACTTCTACAGTCAAAGCTATTGGAAGTGGAAAGAGAAAAAAAAGATAATGAGCAAGCAGAAAATAGAAAGGTTATGGTAGGTTCAGGTGATCGATCTGAAAAAATCAGAACCTATAATTTCCCTCAAAATAGAATCACCGATCATAGAATAGAAATGTCAGTTCACAATCTACCTGCTTTCCTAGATGGTGATATGGAAGAGATGATTTCTTTATTGCTAGAAGAAAATCAAGCTAGGGCTTTAGCAGATTTAGAGTCTAAGAAATAATGTGCGGACAAAATTCTCTTGAGCTTATAAATGAGCTCTCAAAAGAGAATCTAGATCAATATTGCAACAAAGAAGATCTGGAGTTATTGATTATAAATATTTTAGATATCGATAGAAATTTTCTGTACAGAGAGAATCCAACTCTCAATGAAAATCAAACAATACTTCTTAAAAAGAGTATTGTAAGAAGAAATTTAGGAGAGCCTCTTGCTTATATCTTGGGTAATAAAGGGTTCTGGAATCTAGATCTTTTAATTAATCAGAATGTGTTGGTTCCAAGACCAGAAACTGAATTGTTAGTAGAAAAAGTTTTAAGTTTTTATGATTCTAAGCCTTTAAAACTGCTCGATTTAGGTACAGGCAGTGGAGCTATAGGGATATCTTTATTTTCTGAAAGACCTTTATGGGATGTCTATTGCTCCGACTTATCTTATAAAGCCTTACAAGTTGCTCAAGAAAATAAAAAGAATAACCAAGTTAAGGTGTATTTAATCCATGCGAATTGGTTAAATGCATTTTGCAAAAATTCTTTTGATGTAATTGTTTCTAATCCTCCTTACGTTGATCAAAATGATGAAAGGTTGCTCGAAGATGGTGTTTCTTTTGAGCCTTTAGAGGCTTTAGTTGCTCAAGAAGGAGGCCTGAAGGATATAAAACATATTATTTTGAATGCCAAGAAGTACCTGCGAGATAATGGTAGCCTTATAATTGAACATGCCCCTGAACAATCTAAAGATGTTATTGATCTTTTTGAACGCAATGCCTATAAGAATATAAGACAGTTTAAAGATTTGAATGGAGATGATAGGGTTTCCTTTGGAAAAATTATAAAAAAATGAAAAAAGGCTACATAGAAGGTTATTACGGAAGGCTTTTCTCTAAGGAAGAGAGAGAAATGGTCATTAACCATATGGGCAGTCTGAAAATGGATTTTTATATTTATGGACCTAAAGAAGATCCTTATCACAGGCTAAATTGGCAGAAACTTTATCCAAAAAAGCAATGCGATGAATTGAAGGCTTTTTTAAGATCTTCAATTAAAAATAATATCAAACCAGTCTATGCTTTATCACCAGGAATGAGCATGGATGCGAACTCTAAAAAAGACATAAAAAAACTTAAAGATAAAATTAATCAGGCTAAAAAGTTAGGATTTAAGCATTTCGCTATTTTTTTTGATGACTTAGATCAAATAAAGGATAAAAAGTTGGCTTCTTCTCATGTTGAAATACTCAATCTAGTTTCACAGCTACTCAAGAAAATGAAAGATCATTCTTTAATTTTCTGCCCCACAATTTATTGTAATAGCTTTGCAAAAGGAGATTTATTACATAATGAATATCTCTTAACCTTAGCTTCAAAAGTTAATAAAGATTTACCTTTGCTTTGGACAGGAAGAGAAGTTGTTAGTCCTAATATTAAAGATAGCGATATTTCTGTTTTAAAGAAAGTTTTTAAGAACCCAATAATTATTTGGGACAATTATTATGCAAATGACTACTGTTCTAATAAATTTTTTATCGGTTCTTATTCCGGAAGATCAGTTTCAAAAAAAACAATTTCAGCAATTGGATTAAATCCAACTGGAATGGCAATAACTGACTGTATTATCTTAGATAGATTCGTTTTGAACAAAAGTACCTCTGAACTTTTGCAAGATTATGGAATACCAAGTTCTTTTAAGAAAATTCTTCCTTACTTTAATGGACCATTTAAACGTTCAACAAAAAATTTAAATCTTAAAACAATTGAAAATCTGCAAAAGGCAGAAAAAGAGCTTTGCATAGAGTGGAAAAGTAATCTTCAATTGGAATGGTCTCAGCATCTTTGGAGATTTTTTGGAGATTTGCATCTTCTAAAAAAGACATTAAAAAAAGAAAATAAAAAGAAACTTGAAGAGTTTGCCAAGCGAAGATATTCTGAACCGCTTTCTCAACAATTATTAGACTAATAGGAGAATAAAATATGTTAGGAAATATGATGGACAATCAGCTTCTTATATCAGGAGTTATTGAGCATGCAGAAAAATACCATAGCGATGCTGAAATTGTCTCTAGAACTGTAGAAGGTCCTATACACAGATATACTTATTCTGATGCGGCTAAAAGATCTAGAAAACTTGCAAATGCGCTTGTTAATTTAGGCCTAAAAGAAGGAGATACTATTGGTACTTTAGCCTGGAATACATTCAGGCATTTCGAGTTATATTTTGGAGTATCTGGGATTGGTTGTGTGGTTAATACTGTCAACCCTAGACTTTTTCCAGAGCAATTAACCTACATTATTAATCATGCAGAAAATCAATATCTTTTTGTAGATTTATCCTTTGTTGAATTGGTTGAATCGCTTGAATCAACTTTTGATAGCGTAAAAGGTTTCGTTATCTTAACTGACAAAGAGCATATGCCTGATACAGGTTTAAAAAATGCTTTATGTTATGAAGAACTAATTGAAAAAGAATCTGAAGAATTTGAATGGCCTGAGTTTGATGAAAATACGGCCTCAAGCCTATGTTATACATCTGGAACAACTGGAAACCCTAAAGGAGTTTTGTATTCTCATAGATCTACAATTCTTCATACATGGATAGTTAGTTCAGGAAATGTAGCAAATGTTTCAAGTTCTTCGTCAATTCTTCCTGTAGTACCTATGTTTCATGTTAATGCGTGGGGAATACCTTATGCAGGAGCCATGTTTGGAGCGAAGTTAGTTTTTCCTGGTCCTGCTCTGGATGGAGCCTCAATTTATGAACTGATAGATTCTGAGAAGCCCGATTTATTGATGGGAGTTCCAACTGTCTGGTTAGGTTTATTGCAATATTTAAATGAAACTAATCAAACTTTAGATTGCGTAGATACCGCTTTGGTTGGAGGTTCTGCAGCGCCTAGAGCCATGATTCAAGAATTTGAAGAAAAGCATAATGTTTTTCTAATGCATGGATGGGGTATGACAGAAATGAGCCCTCTAGGGACTGCTACGGTTAAAACTAAAGAAATGGAAGATATGGATATAGAGGCTAGATATGATCTCCAACAAAAGCAAGGAAAAGCTTTTTATGGTGTAGAAATGACTATTGCAGATGATGATGGCAACGAACTTCCTAAAGATGGAGTAGCTTTTGGAAGATTGTTAGTAAAAGGTCCAACTATTGTTGATACTTACTATAAGAGCAATAAGAGCGCTAAGGATGAGAATGGTTGGTTTGATACAGGAGATGTTGCAAAAATTCATCCGGAAGGATACATGGAAATCGTTGATAGAAGTAAGGATGTTATAAAGTCAGGAGGAGAGTGGATAAGTTCAATAGACCTGGAAAATGCAGCAGTAGGGCACCCTGGTGTTGCAGAAGCTTGTGTTATAGGGGTTTTGCATGCCAAATGGGACGAAAGACCTTTACTCCTTATTGTTAAAGCGAATAATGAAGATCCATCAAAAGAAGATATTAATAAATATTTAGAAGATAAAGTTGCGAAATGGTGGCTTCCGGATGACATTGTTTTTGTAGAAGAGTTACCTCATACGGCTACTGGAAAACTTTTAAAGACAGGTCTAAGAGAAGATTATAAGGAGCATTTAATTAAAAAGTAGGAGAAAAAATATGATTGGATTAGTTCCAGCAGAAAAATTAGTGGATTACGTGGGCAAGGAGATTGGTTCTTCAGAGTGGTTTGAAGTTGACCAAGAGAGAATAGATCAGTTTGCAGATGCTACTTTAGATCATCAATTTATTCATGTAGATTCAGAAAAGGCAACACCCTTATTTGGGTCAACAATTGTTCATGGGTTTTTATCTTTATCTTTAATCCCGCATTTAACAGCTCAAGCTGTACTGGCACCAGAGAATCTAAAACATGTTTTTAATTATGGATTGGATAAAGTTAGGTTTGTTAACCCTGTTAATGTTGGTTCTAAAGTAAGAACTCACAGTAAAGTTCTATCAGTAGACGATAAAGGTGATGGGCGTTACTTGATGAAAACCGAAGTAGTTATGGAAATTGAAGGACAAGAGAAACCTGCATACGTCGCTGAAACTCTGTCCATGTTTATAACGTAAATGATTGTATAAGGTAAATAATGGTTAAAACGCCCTCAAAGCTTAAAGACAGGGCAGTCAAAAGAGCTATAAATACTCTTAGAAAAGACAAGAGAGTTGAAGCAATAAATCTTGCCGTAATAGCTAATGAATTAGAGGTTAGTCTTGATGAGTTGCAAACTTATTACTCTTCAGCGGAAGATATTTTTCTCAAAGCCCAGAAAAAGGACTGGGATTCATTGCACAGGTATTGGGATAAACAGATTAAAAAAGCCAAAACGCCTGGTGACTATAAAGATGCTTTTGAAGCGTTTTTTGAAAGATTTGTAGAAACGCTGAGTGATGATGCTGATTTAATGCTTGAAATGTCTTGTTACCTTCCAGCTTGTATAAAATATAGAGAAAGAAATAGAAAAAAGGTAAGAAAGAAGTTTCTTTCGCTAATTAAAAAAGGCTGGCCAGGTAAAGATGATAAAGTTTTAGTAAGGCAGACTGAATTAATTACTATCATATTTTATGGTTTTATTGATCATGTTGTGCACTTAACTAAGCCCGAGAGGTTTAAATTATTGAGAGATTTTAGAAACATGATTAATTTACAGCTCCAAGACAGAAAGTTCTTTTAAGATGGACAGACAAACTCAGAGAAAAGTAAAAATTATAGAAAAAACCTTTGAATCAATTAAAAGGGACAATAAAGGTATTACTAATGTTTCTCTTCTAAGAGTTGCGGAAGAGCTTTCCATGCCCTATGAAGAGCTCACTTCTTTTTTTCTAACACTAGAAGATATTTATCTTAACGAGCAAACAAGATCAAACAGAAAGCTTCAGTCATATATAGACTCTGGTCTTACTAAGGTTAAAACCGCAAATGATGCTAAATATTTATTTGAAAATACTATTAGATTATTTGTTGAGGAATTACCTGAGTATGCTGACGTAGTTTGGGCGGCCACTCCTTTCTTACCAAAGTGCTTAGAAGAAAGAATTAGGATGAAAGCTTATTTAAAGAAAACTTTTAAAAGAATAATTAAAAAAGGCTGGCCTGGAAAGATTGAATCTGTTTTAGATAGACAAACTGATTTAGTTGTATTGTCCTTTTATGGTCTTTATGAATATTGCGCTAGGACAAAGAAGAAAGACAGGAAGGTCATCATTGAAGATTTCATCAATATGCTTAACTTACATCTTCAAGATAGATTATTCTTTTAATTTCTCTTTTAAAATTTCACCTTTTGTTTTATTTAATGATATTGTTTTTGTCTTTTTAGTCTGTTGATTCTTTAAGAAGTCTAGCAGTATTTTCTTGTCTGAATCAGTAACTTCATCAGACAGTTTTGAATGTTTTAACCCTGCTTCTTTCATTTGGGAAAGAAGTAATTCAGGATTGGAACCAATGATAGTTCCTAATTTTTCAACACTTAAATTAGCCATAAAATTACTAAATTATTCAAACCAATGTGCCCTAGCCTTCATAATGAGCTCTCCAGCATCTTCTTCAGACATATCCATAACTTCTATTAGTTCTTCTATGGATTGTTCTGCAAGTTGCTCTCTATCATTAATTCCTTTCTGACTTAACTCTAGTGCTAAAACCATATCCATACCATCAATAGCCATTAAGTCATTGGATTCCCCGTTTTCTGCAGAAATTTCCATAGCTAAAGTTAAAAGTGCTTCTTTAGCTCTATTAATTAATATTTCACTCATTTCTAGATCAAACCCTTCTATTCCAGATAAATCTTTAAAAGAAGCAGAAGCAATAGATTCTAAATTTCTATAACCTTGCTCAATTAATGCACTAGCAAGATCTTCATCAACATCCAACTTATCAATTAGCGTTTTGGAGTCAACTTGCTTTTTTTCTTCTTCTTTCTCTTCAGCAGAATCTTCATCAATAACATTAAGCTTCCAACCTGTAATTTGGCTACTAAGCCTAACATTCTGTCCACTCTTTCCTATCGCTTGCGCAAGAGAATCTTGAGTTACAGCTACATCCATAGTTCCTTTGACTTCATCTAAAACAATAGAGGTAATGTCTGCAGGCCCCATAGAATTTATAAGTAATTGTGCAGGATCGTCATCCCAAATAACTATATCTAGCCTCTCATTGCCAAGCTCATTAGATACTGCTTGTACTCTTGAACCACGCATTCCAACACAAGCACCTACTGGATCTATCCTGTTATCATTAGTTTTTACTGCTATTTTGGTTCTTGAACCAGGGTCTCTTGCAATAGCTTTTATCTCTATTACTTGCTCAGAGATTTCTGGCACTTCTAATTTAAATAGCTCTCCCACCATTTCAGGACATTTTCTGCTTAATGCTAACTGAGGCGCTCTATTCTCTCTCTCTTCTTCTTGCAATACAGCCCTTAAGCGGTCTCCTATTCTATAAACCTCTCCAGGAATTAATTCGCTCCTAGGAAGGATAGCTTCAGCTCCATCACCTAAGTCTACAATTAAGAATTCTCTTGTAACTTTTTTTACAGTTCCATTAATTAATTCGCCTAAGACAGAACGATATTTCTCAACTATCTGAGCTCTTTCTGCTTCTCTTACCTTTTGGACTATGACTTGTTTCGCA
>CACDOC010000026.1 GCA_902554355.1 uncultured SAR86 cluster bacterium
TTTAGGCGCATTAGATGGAGGGTTAATTGCTATTCTTTCTGGAGGCATTGCGGTGCTTCTTTCTTTTCTATTAATACCAGTTTTAAGCAAGATTAAAAAATAATGGATTTATTCGAGATCATTAATGACGTTCTTTCTAAGAATGGACTTATTACTTCATTTGTATTTGTAGGTTGTATCGTTTGGTTTTCTTATTTTCTATCAAATAAATTAACAGAAGGAAAATTTCATGGCTCTGCTATAGCCATTCTATTAGGTCTACTGTTTGCTTACTTGGGTGGTACTTATACTGGGGGTAAACAAGGAGTAGCAGATATTAGTCTTTTATCAGGTGTTGGTTTGCTGGGTGGAGCTATGCTGAGGGATTTTGCAATAGTAGCTACTGCTTATGGTGTTAAGTTAGAGGATCTTAAAGCATCTGGTATTGCAGGAGTCTCTTCTTTGGTTATTGGAGTTATTTTATCTTTCTTTGTAGGGGCTATAGTTGCCATTATCTATGGGTACACTGATGCTGTTAGCATCACAACGATTGGAGCAGGGACAGTTACTTTTGTAGTAGGACCAGTAACAGGTAGTGCATTAGGTGCTAGTTCAGAAGTTATTGCATTAAGCATAGCTGCAGGCTTGGTCAAATCTATCTTAGTAATGATAGGAACTCCATTTTTAGCGAAATATGTTGGTCTAAATAATCCAAATTCAGCAATGATTTTTGGCGGGTTGATGGGGACTAATAGCGGAGTGGCTGCGGGTTTAGCAGCAGTGGATCCAAAACTAGTCCCTTATGGAGCTATGACTGCAACTTTTTATACGGGACTTGGGTGCCTATTGGCACCTTCTATTCTTTTCTTAATCATAGAATTGATTTACTAAATGAATAAGTTATTAATTTTTTGTTTTAGTGTTTTGATTACACTTTATTCTTGTACAAGCTTAAAAGAAGGCATTAAGGCGCCCATTACTGAAGTTGATGATTACTATTTATGTTTTCCAGAAGGTGACCCCGATTACAACACTATGAATGTTCGAGAAAGGACTAATCTACTAAAAGAAATACTTCTAGAAATAGACTTTAGAAATCTTAATTGCGTAGAAAGATTTAAAAATATAAAAACCGTGACTGAAGACTTTAAAGAGATCAAGCAAAGAGATTTAGATAGAAAATCAGGTATGTGTAGAACTAATAGTAATGGCCCCTGTAGGTATGAATAAAGCTATAGCTTCTATCTTAGTCTTAATTTGCTCATGCTTTATTAGAGCAGAATTAGTTAGCTTTAAATGCACCATGAATGATTGGAACAATGAACCGAAAGACGTTTTTAGTTTAACTTTAGGAATGGAAACACAAAGAGCAATACAGACCTTAAAGAAAGGAAATTTAGAAATGGATCTATTGGTGTCGGATGAATATTACGAACTAGGACAGTTTACAGATGCCACAAAAACTCGAGACAGATTTATTCCAGTTATTAAGTTAAATAAGAAAACACTTAATATTGATTACGCAAAATATATGGATTTAGTAGAACCTATTAGCTGTTTAAAGTTATAAAATATAAGAATGTTTTATTATGCCGTAGCAGTAGATTCTGAAAATGTTAGAAATTATCTTGTTGCTCATTCTGAGCAAGAAATAGATTCTCATTGCGTTGAAAACAACTACTCAATTTTAGCTAAACCAAAATACGTTGAACCTGGCATGGTGGCACATAATTTTATTTGGGTTGGAAAAGGTAAGAGGCCAGCTTTACTAGATATTTCAAAACCACATAATTATTAATCAACCTTCACAACAACTTTACCAATTAACTTCCTTTCTGAAAGGTACTGGATAGAATCTTTAGCTTCAGATAAGGAGAAGGTTTTGCAAATATAAGGATCAAAAAATCCTTCTTCACAAATTCTTCTTATTTCTTTATTGTTCTCTATTCCTTTGTCTGGGTTTTTTCTTGCAAACTCACCCGCTCTAACTCCTACAACTGAGAAACCTTTAATTAATGCCATATTGATGGGCAGGGTAGGTATTCTGCCACTAGCAAAGCCTACAATCAAAATCCTTCCACCCCAGTTAATACATCTTATTGAGTGATCAAAAACGTCTCCACCTACAGGATCATAAATAACATCCGCACCGAGACCGCCTGTAAGTTCTTTTATCTCATTTCTAAATTCTACTTCTCCATCTTTGTGAGTTAATACAATATGATCTGCACCCCAATTTAGGGTCTCTTTTAATTTTTCTTCTGAAGTTCCGGTAGCAATTACTTTAGCTCCAATGTATTTCCCTAGCTGTACGGCTGCCATTCCAACCCCCCCAGTAGAGCCATGTACTAACAAACTCTCACCTTTAGTTAATTCACCTCTTCTAACTAAAGATACATAGGCTGTTAGATATGCTGTTTGAAATGCTGCTGCTTGTTCAAAGTTTAGGTTACTTGGTTTAATTTCAACACTATTTTGATTTACGCATATAAATTCAGTAAATGCTCCTTTACCTAAAGCCCCAAAAGTTACTTCATCCCCTTCTTTTATTCTAGATACCTCAGACCCAACCGATTGAACTATTCCAGAACCTTCCATGCCTAGTCCGAAAGGCAATTCCGGTTTATGTTGATACTTTCCTTGGGTCATGAGTAGATCAGGAAAGTTTACTGATGCCGCTTTTACTTTAATTAGAATTTCGTTGTCTTTAGGTTCTTCTATTTGCGTTTCAACCAATTTCACTCCTGACATGTCATCACTCAATGACTTGCATACCAGTGTTTTAGTTTTAATCATTAATTATTCTGAAGGAATGCTTGGATCTTCGCCTTTATATTTATACTCGACACTCCTTTTAAATGCATCTCTCTCAAATAGCATATTTGTGTATCGAGTGATATTCGGTTTAAAGGCTTGTTCAATTCCTAAAGATTTTGCCACCACAAAAGCATAACTAACGCATATGTCAGCAATCGTAAATCGGTTTGAACAAAGGTATTCTCTGTCTTCTAATGTTGTCTCAAGTAGCTTGCATCTTGAAACAAACCATCTACTGTAACCTTCTACCGCAGCGTCAGCTACACCAGGTTCTTGGAGTTTATACCTTAAAACCACTGTTTGTGGAAACGTGAGAGTAGCATCCGAATGAAATAACCAATTTAAGTAGGCAGGGTAGTCAGGTTCATCAGACATAACCCTTAAATCCGTCGGGCCATATTTCTCTACCAAGTATTGAGACATAGCTACAGACTCAGTCATTTTTATATTTCCATCAGTCATGTATGGGATGGTTCCTAACATATTTACATCAAGGTAGTCTGGTTTAAATACACGCGGAGGGAATGGCATCATTTCTAGTTCATAATCCAATCCCATTTCTTCTGCAGTCCATATAGGTCTCATAGCCCTAGACGCTTCCGTACCATAAATTTTAATAGTCATATTTAATCCCTTATTTTTAGTAATAATATCATTTCAATTCTATCGAATTATACGTTTTGCCATTGATGTCTTTTAATTCAATTAAGATCTCTCCATTTTTATTAATAGATAAAATTCCGTAATTCTCAGGGTAATACATATCTCCTATTAAATGGGCATCAGTCTCCTTATTCAATAAATCCCAAATCTTAGAGATATAATTTGGAAGAGGCTTATTCATCGAAGAAGACGTTAATTCTATTACATCGCCTTTTTTATATATTCCTGCTTTGTGCCTATCTCCTGAAACAATAATCGTAGGTACTTTTGAGTCTTCTATAAGCTTTAGAAGTCTGGATCTTTCATGCGGAAAATTTCCCCATTTTTCGAACCCATGATTGGTAGGAATTACTTGTATAGAAGAGACAATGATGTTTAGGTCATTATTTTGGCTAAGCTCTTCTTCTAGCCAATTCCATTGAACTTTACCTAGCATGGTTTTAGATTCATCATCTACAGGAGAATAGGGCTTATCCTTTTGACCAAGAGCCGATCTATGGTATCTAGTGTCGAGGCCTATTAAGTTTACTTTGAGATTAAAAATTTCCCTCACCTCAGAAAAATAAATGCCTTCTCTGTTTCTTCTTGGGTCATCTAAGGGAGCTTGCCAGAAATCTAAAAAAAGCTCTTGAGCCTGTTCTTTAAATAAATATTCTTTACCTCCATCATTTTTTCCATAATCATGATCATCCCAGATAGCGTTTACCTTAATTTCTTTTAACCAATCAGGAAGTTTTTCTCTTTGTAGAGCATATGCAACTTTCATGTCATCGAGCTCACCGGTTTCTTCATTATCTCCGTATACGTTATCTCCCATAAAAATAAATTCTTGAAGATTTTCTTCTTTAATTGCAGACCAGATGGGTTGTTCTCTTTTTTCAGTTAAGCAGGAGCCAAAACCCATAACATAGTGTTCTGAATTTATTGCTGTAGAAGACGAAAGACCAGGCAAGAATGAACAAACTAATAAAGTGATTAGTAATCTAATGTTATCTTTCATATACGAATTTTTGATTTAATCTATACTATTCTAAAAAGGTTATCATGCACATTTTTATTAGATTTTACATATTTCTGTTTTTTATATTTATTTTAAATGCCTGCGGAGAAGTAGTTACAAAAGTGGAATACCCTAAAACAAAAAAACAAAACATAGTAGAAGATATATTTGATCAGAAAATAGAAGATCCCTATCGTTGGTTAGAAGAATTTACAAGCAAAGAGTCAAAAGATTGGGTTGAGAAACAAAATGCTCTAACTAACGAGTACCTAACTAACCCTTATCAAAAGAGAATAAAAAAAGAACTAGAGGCCATTTGGATATCTGACCAGATTAGTGTTCCCTACAAGAAAGGTGATAAGACATTTTACTTTTTTAATGATGGAAAAAAACAACAAAGCATCTTCATGATGAAAGGGTGCGATGATTGTGAACCAGAAGTTTTATTAGACCCGAATGAATTTTCTAAAGACGGCACAATTTCTTTAGGCAACGTTAGCGTCAGCCCTAATGGCAAAAAACTAGCCTATTCAATTTCTGATGGCGGTTCTGATTGGAGAACTTGGAAAGTAATGGATATTGAAACTAAAGAAGATCAAATAGACGCAATAGAATGGTCTAAATTTTCTTATGCCACTTGGGAATCAGATAGTACTGGATTTTATTATCAGAAATACGAAGAACCCGATGAAGCCTTGGTCGATGTAAATAGAAGCCCTGAATTATATTTCCATAAATTATCTGACAGTCAGAATAAAGATGTACTCATTTACAGTGATAATAAAAATCCTGACTGGTCTTGGTCAATAAGTGTTCCAGATGAAGGAGACTATAGGGTCTTATCAATTGGAGAAGGAACGGATGAAAGAAATCTCATTTATATTAAATTTAATAAAGACGGAGACTTCGTTCCTGTCATAAAAGAATTAAAAGCTACTTATTATTTCTTAGGTGGCATTAAAAATACATTATGGTTTTACACGACTTTAGATGCCCCTAAGGGTAAGGTAATTTCTCTAAATATTAATGATGCAGGTCAACTGTCTTGGAAGGATGTTATTAAAGAAAGTAATCCTATTTCCACCGTTTCTATAGTAGGCAAAAAGATAATAGTTAATTATCTTAAAGATACGCTTACAAAGATTAAATTTTTTGATTTAGATGGCAATCACTTATCAGATTTGAATTTTCCTGATGAAGGTTCAATTAATGGGTTTTACGGAAAAATGAATGATGATACTGCTTATTTTGAATTTACAAATTACGTTACACCTGAAGAAGTATTTGAGATAAACCTAGACACTCTTAAATATAAATCGTATTGGAAATCATCAGTTCCTGATTTTAATGTTGACGATTATTCTAGTGAATTGCGATTTTATCCTTCGTTAGATGGTACTCAAATTCCTATTCACATCTCTAGCAAGAAAGGATTAACGATAAACAAAGATACTCCGGTTCTTCTTTATGGATATGGTGGTTTCAATATTTCTATTCTTCCAAATTTTAGTAAGACTTTTTATATGTGGTTGAAGTCAGGAGGGGTTTTAGCTGTCGCTAACTTACGAGGTGGAAGTGAATACGGTGATGCATGGCATGAAGCCGGAATGTTGTTAAATAAGCAGAATGTATTTGATGATTTTAGTTCTGCAGCAAAATATTTACATGAACAAGAGATAGGATCTTCTGACACTACTGTTTCTTTAGGAAGATCAAACGGAGGTCTATTAGTGGCAGCGACGATGCTTCAAAATCCTAATTTATTCAAAGTAGCTATACCTCAAGTAGGCGTCTTAGATATGCTTAGGTTTCATAAATTTACCATAGGTTGGGCTTGGACAAGTGATTATGGTGAACCTGATGAAAGAGAAGATTTTATGAACCTTCTATCTTATTCTCCCTATCACAATATACAAAAAGATGTCTGCTATCCCACAACATTAATAACCACTTCTAGTAGAGATGATAGGGTGGTCCCTTCACACTCTTATAAGTTTGCAGCAAAGCTCCAAGAAAATCAGTCTTGCAATAATCCAATTCTGTTAAGAGTTGAATCTAGAGCCGGTCATGGTGCAGGTACATCTAAAGATAAGCAAATAGATGAAATTGCTGATATTTTTGGATATGCTCTTTCTGTAATTAAAGGTAACTAAATGTCTAATATTCATGAAATAGAAGGTTGGATCGATCTGGTCCAAGAAGAGATAATTGATCCGGAAAGGGAGATAATAGATCCGCATCATCATTTATGGCATGGACCCGAAGATCCTCCGGGAATCAAAGATACTTATAGATACTTGCTTGAAGATTTATGGCGAGATACTTCGAGTGGGCACAACATAAAAAAAACTGTTTACATAGATTGTGGACAAGAATATTACCAAGATGGTCCCGAAGCTTTTAGACCTGTAGGAGAAACCGAATTTGTTGTTGGCGTAGCTAATGAAGCCAAAAAAGATTTAACTCAAGCACAAATAGAAGGAATTATAGGTCATGTAAATATGATGTTAGGAGATTCATCGAAAGAGGTTCTGGAAGTACATATAGAAAAAGGAGAAGGTTTATTTCGTGGGATAAGGCATTCAGGAGGTTGGGATGCTGACGAAAGAGTTAGAAACGCACATTCCGAACCGACAGAAAGTATTTATCTTGAAGATGCTTTTCAGAGAGGCCTCCAACAACTTATTGAATTAAACCTTGTTTTCGACACTTGGCATTATCACAACCAAATAAAGGACTTAACTATATTAGCTAAGAACTTGCCTGATCTAAGAATAGTTCACGATCATTTTGGGGGTCCTTTGGGAATTGGACCTTATGAAGGTAGGAGAGAAGCCATATTTGAACAATGGAAAATAGATACTTCTGAGCTAGCTGAATGTAAGAATGTTTACGCGAAACTTGGAGGTTTAGCTATGCCTGTAAACGGTTGGAATTGGCATAAAAGAGAACAACCTGTCTCTTCCGATGAATTAGTTTCTGCTCATGAGGAATATTACAAACATACGATAGAGATATTTGGTGTTGATCGTTGTATGTTTGAAAGTAATTTTCCTGTAGACAAACAGTCTATCTCATACCATGTGTTGTGGAATGCTTTTAAGAAGATGACTAAAGATTTCAGCGAAGAAGATAAAGAATCCCTGTTTTACAAAACAGCTAAAGATTTTTACAGTCTTTGATTATTGATCGAAACCTTGTAACTTACCCGCTTCCTCTCTTATTAGTTCAGGTGAGCCTAGTAACTGTCGATTAAGTCCGATTCTCTTAAACCAGTAGTGAAGTCCCAATTCATCAGTGAAGCCCATGCCGCCATGCACTTCCGTAGCAGTTTTAGAGACTTGTTTTCCAACCTCTGAGACGTGAGCTTTAGTCTGGCAAGCCATTAATCTTGCATCTTCAGCAGAACTATCTTGGCTATGTGCTGCATGCCAAATCATAGAGTGACAAGGCTCTAATTCTGCGGCCATCTCTGCACACATATGTTTCACTGCTTGGAATGACCCAATTAATCTTCCGAATTGTTTTCTTTCTAACGAATAAGCAACAGCCTTATCTAACATAACTTGTGAAGCTCCTACAGTATCAGCAGATAACATTAATCTACCAGCATCCAAAACTTTTTCTATAACGCTTAAATCACTTGTGCCTGGTAATAGCGTAGCATCTACTTTATCTAGTGTAAGTTCTACGGACGTTCTAGTTTTATCAACCGTAACTAGCTCAGTGACCTTGATTCCTTTACTAGATGCGTCTATTAAAAATAGTTCTCCTGATTTATTAGCAAGTAAGTAGGCATCTGCATTTTTTCCATCGATTAAGAATAGGCTTCTTCCCGTAACTTTGCCTTTATCAAATTCGATACCTGCATCTTCTCTTGCTCCAACAAATTCAGAAAGACCAACCCCAATGACTTTCTCTCCGCCAGCAATCTTAGGCAACCATTCATTCTTCTGATCTTCATCACCAGCTAAGGAGATCGCTAATGGCGCCATAACATATGCTCCTATGTATGGGACGGGCGCTGTACCTGAACCTAGCGCTGAAGAAACGACAGTTGCAAACAACATGTTTAGCTCTAATCCACCATAGGATTCTGGAACCATAATACCGCTCAACCCTAATTCTATAATTCCTTTATGAATTTCTTCAGCTTTCTCTTCTTCGCCATTTGCTACTGCTTTTATAGTATCTAATGGCGCATTATCACTTAAGAATTTACTAATATTTTCTTCAAGACTTTTCTGTTCTTCTGACAATCCAAAATACATTATTACGCTCCTTGCACCTTAGGCTCTTTAGGCATGCCGAGAGCTCTTTCGCTAATGATATTCTTTTGAATCTGATTGGTTCCTCCACCAATGATTAGACCAAGGTAATACATATAGGTCTGCTGCCAAGCTCCATGATCTCTCAAGTGAGGACTATCTTCATACAAAGTACCTAATTCTCCCATGGCATCAATGGCTAGACCTTCTAATTCATGTCGCAGCTCTGTTCCTTGAAGTTTAACTATAAACTTAGCTAAAGTGGCATCTTGACCTTCATTTATTTGAGATGACAGAATCCTTAAAGCATTTGATTGTTGGGCCATTAATCTTCCTTGAATTGCTAGCAATCTATCTCTGAATATAGGTTTATCGATTACTCTTTGACCATCAATAGTTTCTGTTTTCATTAAATCAATTAAAGAGTTAAGTCTATTTTGAGTTACGTTAGGGTCTGCCAAAGAACCTCTTTCATGTCCTAAAGTAGCGTTAGCTACTTGCCATCCTTCGCCTCTTTTACCAACTATATTTTCTGCAGGTATTCGAACGTCTGTTAAAAATAATTCGTTGAAATCTGAATCTCCAGTCATTTGCTTAATAGGCCTCCTATCTATTCCCTCAGAATCCATGGGCATTAGTAAATAACTTATTCCTTGATGTTTAGGTGCATCAGGTTCAGTTCTAACTAGAATAAAGCACATTTGGGCAAGTTGTGCTGTGCTAGTCCATATTTTTTGTCCATTTATAACCCATTCATCTCCATCCAGTTCTCCTTTCGTTTGTAAACTTGCTAAATCACTTCCTGAATTTGGTTCAGAATAACCTTGGCACCAAATCATTTCCCCTCTTAGGGTAGGTCGTATGTATTGTTGCTTTTGTTCTTCAGTTCCCAATGACAATAATGTGGGGACAAGCATTTGTATTCCTTGGCCGCCCATGGCTTTAGGAATTGGAGATTTTGCAAATTCCTCAGCAATTATTCTAAGTTTAATAATATCCATGTCGCCGCCATAGCCACCATACTCTTTAGGGACAGAACGCGCGAAATAACCATGATCGATTAGTTTTTGTTGCCAATTTATTCGACTTTCATCTCTCATTGGTCCACTAACCTTTACGTCTTCATTTTCTTTTATGAAATTTATTACTTCTGATCTAAATTCATCGTATTCGGGTCCGTATTCAAGATCCATGAATCACTCCTAAAATTTTTAAATTGATGGCATAGAATAAAGTTTGAAGCTTTGATAGACAAGCCTAAGAGAAAAGAATTTGTAATATTTAATAAATAAAAGGAATAATTTTTTTTCTATCACGAGGATAATCTTTAATATTCTCTAAACACCACTCATGATTTGATTTTGCTCTTGGAATTAAATTGGCCATTGTCCAAATAAAGAACACCAAGCCCGCAGGGCTAAGAGTTAAAATAAACCAACCTAGCCACTCCAAAATTTCTCCAAAGTAATTAGGGTTACTTACTTTGTTAAATAAAAAGCCTTTAGGTATATGGTAACCACTACCATAATCCTCTCGAAGTTTAATTAAAATGTTATCTGATTTTATATTGATATAAAGGCCCATTAAAAAAATAGAAAGCCCTATAATGAAGAAGGGTGACCATAGCCATTCTTTTTCATAACTTCCGAATAGAAAAATCCAAGATCCTTGAATATAAACATTTACTATATTGAATAACGTTGCTAACAGAACGACTACTAAGGTTATTTCTTTGCCTTCCAGTTTTGCTCTAGCAGGCCATATAAAACTCCTGTGTACGTAATGCACCATCCAAATAAGAGTGAATGTGATTTCAATTATTCCTAATGACTTATTAAAAAAAAGTAAGAAAAGGAGCATTAAATAGACGGCAGGGGATTCCATTAGAATCCAACCAAGTCTTGAAGGCATGGAAGGTCCCCACGAAGACATAGAGTGCCTTCCGTAAGGAGCGCTTTTAAAAAGTAGTACTATAAAAGCAATTATTGAAATGCCAGCCCAAGCCAAGAGGATGTTAGTGTATGTTTCCATAGATCCAAAATTGGGGATCTAGACTAACCTATTTGTAAAGAAATTTTAATTTATATCGATAAACCCATCATTAAGGCTAGCGAAATAGTAATTAAACTGGCTGATAAAACTATGTACATAGAAGTTACTAGTCTATCTATCCACATATAATTCAAAGGGCTTTCGATCTGTACAGTATTCATGTGCCTAACTGCCATAGGTTGTCTGGAAGGCTTATTTTTCTTATATATATCATTCATACTGTATAAATATACAGTATATTTTAAATATGTCAATAAACCATCTATAAAATATATATGTGTATAATCTTTTAATAAAAATATAGGGTAATCATGGTAATAGCTATAAGGACATTTTTTCTTTTATTAGTGATATCTTTGGGGATATGGTTTCTAGGCGCATATAAAGTATTCTCTATAAAAGATGATGCTACTGACTTTTCTTTAAATACCGAATCATCAGAAATAATCCTTGATTCTAATCCAAATATGAATGCTTATTTTGGAGATTTACATGTACATACTAAATATTCTTTTGATGCTTTTATTTTTGGTACAACTGCTTCTCCGGATGACGCTTACCGATATGCAAAAGGAGGAGCAATCAAACACCCCCTAGGATTTGAAATGCAACTTGATGATCCTTTAGATTTTTATGCAGTCACTGATCATGCTGCTTGGTTAGGTATGATAAGAGCTTACGCAGATCCAAATTCAAAACCAGGCCAATTAGATTTTGCATCTGATTTACATGGTTTAAATGATCCTGAAAATTTAAATACAAATACATTTGCTAGAAGGGCAGGTTTGTTTGGAAACCTAATCACTGGTGAATTAATAGAACCTTCAAAAAATCCTTTCAAACTTTTAGTAGCTTATCTTCAAGCAGATACAATTTACGGCACAATGGCATATGATCGTTATACGCATCAAACTGCATGGAGAGATATAGCTGAAGCTTCCGAGAGACATAACAAACCAGGAGAGTTCACAACGTTCATAGCCTATGAATTTACTTCTAGTGGACCCGGTCAGAGCAACCTACATAGAAATGTAATTTTCAAAGGCAGTAAGGCCCCAATACAACCTTTTTCCATAGTCGATTCTCGTAATCCTGAAGATTTATGGAATTGGATGGATAATTTGAGAGATCTTGGAGTGGAGAGCTTAGCTATTCCTCATAATTCTAATGGCTCAGATGGGCAAATGTTTAAGCTTGTTGATTGGGCAGGAAACCCAATGGATGACGACTATGCTTCTCAAAGATCGAGAAATGAACCGTTAGTGGAGATTACACAAGTTAAAGGTACTTCGGACACGCATCCTCTTCTTTCTCCTGAGGATAAATGGGCTGATTTCGGGATTATGAATAACAGGGTAGCTTCTCCATTCTATTCTAAGCCTAATGGAAGTTATGTAAGAGAGGCTTACCTTAGAGGTCTTTCACTTGAAGCTGAATATAAAATAAATCCTTATAAATTTGGCCTGGTTGGTGCTAGTGATACTCATACTGGCGCTATATCAGATAAAGAATCTGATTTTCATTCTAAGATAGGAATTTTAGATGGAACTCCTGAGCTAAGAGGTGCTGCACCGGTTACACAGTCATTAAGGGGCCAGCTTGAAGAGGCGGGGGCTAATATTATCGTGGATGGTATTCTAAATATAGAGGGTAAAGATTACATAGATACAGGCTATACAGAATGGGGGGCGTCAGGCTTAGCCGCGGTTTGGGCTGAGAACAATACACGTGAATCTATTTATGATGCCTTCAGACGGAAGGAAACTTTCGCAACAACTGGAAGTAGGATCAAAGTTAGATTTTTTGGAGGATATGGGATCGATAATATTCTAGATCAAAAAGATCCTATCAAATATGCGTATGCTAATGCTTCAACTATGGGATCTGATCTCATTCAAAATGCCAATCAAGCTCCTGAATTCATGGTTTGGGCATTAAGAGATGTTAAGAGAGCGCCCCTTGATAGGGTACAGATCATCAAAGGCTGGACCGAATTGAGCGGTAAGCCTCATGAAAAAATTTATGATGTAGCTTGTTCTGACGGAAGAACAGCTAATCCTAAAACAGGGCTATGCAAAGACAGTGGGGCAAAAGTAAATTTAAATAATTGTAAGATATCTAATAATGTTGGAGCGGATGAATTAAAAGTTGTTTGGAAAGATCCAGACTTTAATCCCGATCACAAGGCATTTTATTACGTGAGAGTATTAGAGAATCCCACTTGTAGATGGTCTACTTGGGATGCACTTAAATCTGGCAACAAACCAAGATCAGATCTTCCTTCAACAATCCAAGAAAGAGCTTGGAGTTCTCCTATTTGGTACGTACCTGATAACAAGGGAATTGAAGTTGGAAATATTCTCCCGGATGATGTTTAGAAGATCTCTTTCTATTCGGTTTAGATAGTTAATTTATAGTCGTACTAAGACTTTCCAAGAACTCCATTAATTGTTAAATTGTTTTAAATTAATGGGGAATAATATGACTATGTATTTCAAGTTAGGCTTAATAGTTTCTTTTATTTTGGGTTTATGGGGTTGCACTTCACCTAACGACATTGTTGATTACACTGATGATCTGGCTGTAGTCGATCCTGCTGCAGGATCAACGGCTGGTTATAATGAAGATAAGAATTTATATTTCGGGGACCTTCATGTTCATACTAAACACTCTTTCGATGCCTATATATTCGGTACGACAGCAACACCTGATGATGCTTATGAGTTCGCCAAAGGAGGTGCAATAAATCACCCTTTAGGTTACGAAATGCAAATAAGAGAACCGCTAGATTTTTATGCAGTTACTGATCATGGAATGTTGCTGGGAATGGTTTCTCACTGGGCTGATCCTAATAATGGAATGCCTGGCAGTGAACCTTTCCATAATCTCAATGCCCCAGAAAATATAACACAAGAATCGATAGCTGCTCGAAGTGATCTCTTTCAAAATTACGTAAGAAATACAGCTAATTATAGTAATGTTTGGACCCGTCTAGTTGCTTACATGACTGGTAATACCGCTCGAGGGTCTACTTTATTTGATGTTGATGTTCATAGAACTGCTTGGGCTGATATTATAAAAAGTGCTCAAAGACACAATGATCCAGGCAATTTTACGACCTTCGTCGCCTATGAATATACTTCTTCAACAACCAGGTCTTCAAATACAGAAGGGGCATCAAGCCTAAAATGTTTATTGAGAGGTACAGGGTGTAATTTAGAAGGCTCTCCTCCTTTTGAAAGTGCTAACTTGCATAGAAATGTTATCTTTAATGGCAATAAATTTACAGTAGAACCTTTCTCGAGGCTTAATTCCCTTAACCCTGAAGATCTTTGGTCTTGGATGGATGGCTTAAGAGAGAGAGGAGTCGACACAATTGCTATTCCTCATAATTCAAACGGTTCTAACGGTCAAATGTTTGAGATGGAAAATTGGGAAGGACTTCCGATCAGCACGCAATATGCTGAATTTAGAATGAGAAATGAACCAATTGTTGAAATGACTCAGGTTAAAGGAACTTCTGAAACACATCCCATACTGTCTCCCAATGATGAATGGGCTGATTTCGAAATAATGGATCAAAGGGTTGGTAACTCAGCCTATAGTAGGCCTTTTGGAGGATACGTAAGGCAAGCCTATTTAGATGGACTTGGAATGTCTGAAGAAGGCCGTGGTAATCCTTATAAATTTGGGATGGTAGGTGCTAGTGATACACACACAGGAGCCATTTCTGACGATGAATCTAATTTCACTTCTAAAATCGGCATCTTTGACGGAACTCCTGAAGGTAGAGGTTCTGCTCCGTTAACTGGTGAAAATTTAGACTTGGTATTAGATGCACCTATAAGACAACTTACTCTTAAAAAGATAGGAGACAGATACTTTAACAATGCTGTTTTTAATCAATGGGGAGCTTCTGGACTTGCAGCAGTTTGGGCAGAAGAAAATACGAGAAAATCGATTTTCGACGCATTTAAAAGGAAAGAAACTTATGCCACTTCTGGAACAAGAATTAAACTTAGGTTTTTTGCTGGATATGATTTGGATGAAAGTCTTTTAGATGCAGATGATGCAGTTAAACAGGCTTACGAAAGAGGAGTTCCAATGGGTCAAGATTTAAAACCTTCTGATGGTGCGCAACCCTCTTTTTTGATTTGGGCTCTTAGAGACAAAAACTCTGCTCCTTTACAACGAGTACAGGTTATTAAAGGTTGGGTAGATAGAATTACTGGAAAACCTAATGAGAAAGTAATAGATGTTATGTGTTCTGATGGTTTAAAACCTGATCCTGAAACTAAAAGATGTCCTGACAACGGAGCTTTAGTGGACATATCTGATTGTTCTATTACTTCTGATGTCGGGGCTAATGAATTAAAAACAGTTTGGACAGATAAATCCTTTGATCCTTCTGTAAAATCCTTTTATTACGTAAGAGTCCTTGAAAATCCAACTTGCAGATGGAGTACTTGGGATGCTATAAAAACTGGTAATGAGCCTAGAGAAGATTTAAAGAAG
>CACDOC010000027.1 GCA_902554355.1 uncultured SAR86 cluster bacterium
CAGGTTCTCATGCTAATAAAGGGTGGGAAACTTTTACAGACAAATTAATTGAGGTTTTAAATAAACAAAATGGTCTCGTATTTATTCTTTGGGGAAATTATGCTTCCAGAAAGGGCAATAAGGTCGATGGAAAGCGGCACTTAATTCTTAGAGCTGCTCATCCTTCTCCTCTCTCTTCGCATAAAGGATTTTTTGGTTGTAAGCATTTTTCTAAAACTAATAATTACTTAGTTAAGGAAGGAAAAAGCCCTATAGATTGGCAAATATAAATTTATTTTAGGCTTATAAAAGAAGAGTCTTTAAACTTAACCTTTTCATCATTGTAGTTCTTGTTCATTGATAGTAGGCATAAATTGGAATCAACTTGTGCTGCATTAGACAGAAGAGATCCTACCTTCTTATTTTTTTCGTTAAATACTTCATGAGTTAAGTTTTCTTTTTTATCTACACTACCTATTATCAAATAAGGTAGCTTTTTAGCTCTATAGTGCATTCTTGCAACAATTTCTTGCCCTGTGTAACAGCCTTTTTCAAAGTCTATCCTGTTAGTCTGATGGTAGCCAAGTTCATGAGGGGTATATTTATTAGCGTCTTTTGTTTGTATGTTAAAATCTTTATTTAATATGTTGTCTAATTCCCATTCATTAAGGTCATTAGACATCTGAAGACCTTCAAAACAGTCAGTATTTCTTTCTAAAAGCAATAAATGGAATTTTTTCTGTAAATAGTGAATACGTAAGAAATTTTTATGACTTTGAACACTTAACTTTAGATTGGTTTCAGGAAACTTTAGTGAGAGAAAATCTTTGTCTATAGCAATAAACTTATACTGATCGTTTAGCTTCATTTCAAGCTTATAGAACGGAGAATACTTTTTCAAAATTTCTTCAGTTGCTTTCATCACTTCCTTATTTCCAATAAGAAGAAATGCATTTTCTACAGAAGGTTTTTTTATTACTAAGAAAGAGCTTTCTACTCTTCCTTTAATATTGCATAAGGCCCCAAGACAACTTTGATTATCAGAAACTTTTTCCATGTCAGAGGTAATTTGACCTTGAAGTAAGTCAATTGCACCTTCACCTATTATTTCAAGTGTGCTCAAATAGCCTAATTTGATTAAATTAATTGATTTCACTATTAATATTATAGGACATTAGACTTGGTAGATTTAAAGAAAAAAATCTTATGGCAATGTAGAAGAGGGCTATGGGAGCTAGATGCTATTCTTATTCCTTTTGTGGAAAGAAATTTTGATGACCTAGATTCAGAAAATAAAACTCTGTTTACAGAATTGTTGTCTTACGAGGACATAGAGGTGTTTGATTTACTTGTAAATAAGATAGACCCTAAAGATAAGAAGATGAAACCATTAGTGGAATTAATATTGAACAGTCATATGGAAGCCTTAAAAACCAACTTATGATTCTGTTGGCAGACATAGGTGCAACAAATGCTAGGTTTTGCGTAACAAACGAAGGTTCTGAATACGAGTATTCAGATGTTCTACAAGTGCTAGAAGCGAACTCTTTAGAGGAGCTTTGTATTAACTACTTAAATAAGCACCAGTTATTAAAAAAAGTAGATAAAGCAGTTATTGGAGTTGCTGCACCAATAATTAATGATCAAGTTACTTTCGTTAATGCAAAGATCTCCTTCAGTATTAAAGAATTAAGAAGCAGATTATTTTGTAAAGGTTTGATAGTTGTAAATGATTTAGCTTTACAGGCTCATGCAATTAAAGGTTTAAAAGAAGAGGAACTTTCTTTCATAGGATTAGGAGAAGAGAAACTTGGTGGACCAAAAATACTTGTTTCTCCAGGAACCGGTCTTGGGCTAGCTGGAATAATTAATGAAGAAATTGTAGCTACTGAAGCTGGACATTTAAATATACCCCAAAAAGAGGAAAACCAGAATTTAGAAAAGGTTTTAGAAAGCTTTGTATCACGAAACAAGCGGGTTCCAACTTACGAAGATTTTCTCTCCGGAAAGGGAATTAAGTTCATTTATAACGTTTTATCCCAAAGTGAAGCACCTAATTTAACGAGTAAAGAGGTGTTGGATAATAAAAATTTAAATAAAAGTTGCATAGATACTAGGCAGTTAATGGTTTATTTGTTTGCATCGTATTTGAGATATGTTGCTTTGGTATGGGGATCGACCGGAGGGGTTTATCTTTCAGGGTCCATAGCAAATTCTTTAATTAAAGAAGAGTTAAATTTAACTTTTAGAGAAATCTTTGAAGACAGCGAAACTATGCAAGAATTGTTGAAAGGTATACCCTTAATCTTAGTAACAATAGAAGATATAGGTTTTAGAGGAGCTTTGGAGTTATCTAAAAATTTATAAGAGGCAACAGAACTTTTCCTAATTAATCAAGTCTATCGAATAAGTGAAAGATACTAATAAGAAAATTAGCAATAAAGAAATTGACCTTTCTCTTGTAAGAAGAGTAAAGAAGGGCGATTACGTTGCGTTTGATCTACTGGTTTTAAAGTACCAGAGTAGAGTTATAGCGACAGTGTTCAAATACGTAAAAGAAAAGCAGCTAGCTGAAGATATTGCACAAGAAGCTTTTATCAAGTCTTACAAATCAATTGACTCTTTTCGAGAAGAGAGCTCCTTTTACACATGGGTGTATAGAATAGCAGTAAATACGGCAAAAAATTACTTAACCTCTTCCAAAAGAAGGGATGAGATTCTTATTAGCGACTTATCAGAAGACGAATCTTTCTATCCTGAAAAGTTAGATGTAGATTCTCCTCAAGAATTATTAGATGCAAGCGAATTAAGAGACACGATTTATGAAACCTTATCTTCCCTTGGAGAAGAAACGCGCACAGCATTATCGTTAAGGGAGTTTGATGGATTAAGCTATGAAGAGATTGCAGAAATTGTTCAGTGCCCTGTAGGAACAGTTAGATCAAGGATTTTTAGAGGTAGAGAGATAATAGAGGAGATGGTAGGAAAGCACATGCAAATCAATTCAAATAATGAAAATAAAAAAATATCATGACTATAAGTAAAGGAATTAAAGAAAAAATATCGGCTCTTAGTGATGGAGAATTATCTGAATTCGAAACTCGTAGAGTTTTAGAAGAAATACAGAATAATCCTCAGTTGCGAGACTATTGGAAAAAATTACAAATCTCAAAAAGAGCATTTCAGAACGAAAGTCTTGTTTTTGAAAGCTCAGATATATCTTTGTCTGTAAGCAGAGAGTTAGGTAAAGGTTTTGAACCGGAACCTATTTCAAAAAATTCTTTCTTTACAACTAATAAAACCTATATGGGCCTTGCATTTGCTAGTTGCCTATTAGTTCTTGTATACAATTCACAAACCTTTGACTCCACACCTGATTCTTTTCCAGAAATAGCTTCACAAAGAATTTCTGAAGCTATCGCCAGCCCTCAAGCAATAGAAGTTTTGAGTAATTCAATTTCAGGTTTAAATGCAGAACTTCAAACAATGCAGTCTGATCCTAGGGGTTCATTAAGGGCTAACTATGTTTTACCTGCAACCGGTAAAACTTTTAATGTAAGTCTTTCGCCTATTGAATCTTCTTCAGGATTGTCTCCTAGAGAGGCTTCTAGGATAGCTTACGTTAGAACTAAAGACGGAATTTATATAATTTCTGTTAGCGGGAATATTACAGCTGAAAAAAAACTAGAAATACTTCAAAATGCAAATCTTTTTGCTAATAATCTAAATAAATAAAGGTATTTGAATGTTTAAATATAAAAGATTCTTATTTATTGCTGTAGTTTGTATGGCAGGATTTATTCGTGCACAAGATTTACCAAATTTTACTGAACTTGCTGAAGAGTCATCTCCAGCTGTAGTTAATATAACCAGCACCAAAACAGTTACTAATAGAAATTCATTTGGTGGAGGGTTTGGGGATCCTAGGTATGATGAGTTTTTTGAAAGGTTTTTTGGTCAGCCAAGACCTTCAGTTCCAAGAGAAAATACTAGACCTGTTATTTCAACAGGATCTGGTTTTATTATTTCTGAGGATGGATATTTATTAACCAATAATCATGTAGTTGAAGATGCTGACGAGATAACAGTCAGTTTAGGTGATAGAAGAGAATTTAAAGCCGAAGTAATAGGAGCAGATCCGCGGTCTGATGTAGCTTTATTAAAGATAGAAGCAAATGAACTTCCCATTTTAAAAATAGGAAGTTCTAAAGAGCTTAAGGTTGGAGAATGGGTTGTAGCTATAGGTTCTCCTTTTCAGCTCCGCTTCTCGGTTACCTCAGGAATAGTAAGTGCAAAAGGGCGCAGTATTCCTAACGGATCTGATTCTACCTACGTTCCTTTTTTGCAAACAGACGTAGCAATTAACCCAGGGAATTCTGGAGGGCCTCTTTTTAATTTAGATGGAGAAGTAATAGGTATTAATTCTCAAATTTATACAAGGTCAGGAGGTTATATGGGCGTATCTTTTGCCATACCTATTGATTATGCAATGGATGTTGTAGATCAGTTAAAAGAAAAGGGCTATGTTGCGAGAGGTTGGTTAGGAGTAAGTATACAAGAAGTAACAAGTGAATTAGCTGAAGCTTTAGACATGGAAGTTCCTAAAGGAGCGTTAATTTCTCAAATTATAGAAGATAGCCCAGCTGAGAAAGCTGGGTTAAAAGAAGAAGACGTCATCCTGTTTTTTGACGGAGAAGAAATCTTTTATTCTTCAGACTTACCTTTAACCGTAGGTGCTATTAAACCTGATTCAAGAGTAAATGCTCTAGTTTTAAGAGATGGTAAGAAAAAAACTATCAATGTAAAAGTAGGGGAATTACCTAAAGACCCTTCAGTAGCTTTTAATAACACTAATGACAATATTTTAGGTTTACTTGTAGAGAATCAATCTAATAATCAAAATAAAACATCTGTACAAGGTGTATTAGTAACTGGAGTGGATCCTGAAGGAGTAGCCTTTTCTTCTGGGATAAGACAAGGAGATATCATCTATTCTTTGGGAAGAGCCAGGATAAGTAATGTAGAAGAGTTTAAACAAGTTCTTAAAGGAATAAACACAGAAAGAAATACTACTATTGGAGTAGCAAGAAATGGAATTAAAAGAATTCTTAGCTTAAATTTGTCAAAATAGTTATCCTTCTAGCCTCCAGTAGCTAAAAGAAGTACTTTTGATGAATATTAGAAATTTTTCTATCATTGCTCATATCGATCACGGTAAATCTACTCTTGCAGATAGGATTATTGAGCTCTGTGGCGGTCTAAGCTCTAGAGAAATGACCTCCCAAGTCCTGGATACACTTGAACTAGAAAAAGAGAGAGGCATAACCATAAAATCTCAAACTGTAAGTCTCTCTTATAAAGCTGAAGATGGCGAAGAATACCAGTTTAATTTAATTGATACTCCTGGGCATGTAGATTTTGCTTACGAAGTTTCCAGGTCATTATCTGCTTGTGAAGGAGCTATCTTGTTGGTTGACGCTTCCCAAGGTGTTGAAGCGCAAACTTTATCTACTTGTTATAACGCAGTTGAAGAAGGCGTAACAATTATTCCGGTCCTTAATAAAATTGATTTAGATCAATCAGATCCTGAAAGAATAAAACGCGAAATTGAAGAAATAATAGGAGTGGATGCTTCAGATGCTCCCTGTATCAGTGCGAAAATGGGAACAGGTATAAAGGAAGTTATGGAGCAGGTAGTTTCTTTAATTCCTCCTCCTGAAGTTGATATTAATTCAGAATTACAAGCCTCAATTATAGATTCTTGGTTTGATAATTATCTTGGAGTTGTGTCTTTAGTAAGAGTAGTAAGAGGAAAGATAAAGAAGGGAGATAATATTAAAGTATTTTCGAGAGGAGAAAAACATAGTGTAGATAAAATAGGAGTGTTTACTCCTAAGATAAAGGATCTGGATGAACTTACTTCGGGCCAGGTAGGGTTTATATGTGCAAGCATAAAGGAAATTAGAGGTGCTCCTGTAGGCGACACTATAATTAAAGCCAATTCAGAAGCTCCTAGATTAGAGGGATTTAGGGTAGTAAATCCACAAGTATATGCAGCTTTATTCCCGCAAAGTGCTGATGATTTTGAGGCCTTTAGAGAAGCTTTAGAGAAGCTATGTCTAAATGACGCTTCTCTGCACTATGAACCAGAGCATTCTGAGGCTCTTGGAGCAGGTTTTAGATGTGGATTTCTTGGAACCTTGCACATGGAGATAATCTCGGAAAGGTTGAATAGAGAGTACGGAATGGATCTAATTGCTACTGCCCCAACAGTTGCTTATGAAGTAACTGGTACAGATGGAGTAACAAAGAGAATAGAGAACCCTAGCGCTTTACCAGACAATACTAAGGTTAAGTCAATTCAAGAACCCATTGCAAGAGCAAATATATTGGTACCGGAAACCTATATTGGTTCAGTAATGAAACTTTGTAATGATAGAAGAGGAAAACAAATTAGTTTGCGTTATGTTGCAGGACAGGCTGAATTAATTTACGACCTACCTTTAAGCGAGATAGTTGTTGATTTTTTTGATCGTCTTAAATCAGTAAGCAGAGGGTATGCTTCTTTAGATTATTCTTTAGATAGATATGAATTGTCGGATGTAATTAAATTAGATATCCTCTTAAATGGAGACAAAGTTGATGCGCTTTCTTATATGGCCCACAGATCAGTCGCCACCTCTAAAGGGCAGCAATTCACTGAAGCCTTAAAAGAAGTTATTCCTAGACAGCAGTTTGATGTTGCCATACAGGCCGCTATAGGGGGTAAAATTATTTCTAGACAAACAGTAAAGGCTTATAGAAAAGACGTAACTGCAAAGCTCTATGGAGGAGATGTTACTAGGAAGATGAAATTACAAAAGAAACAAAAGGCTGGAAAAAAGAGAATGAAGAACATTGGAAGAGTTGAAGTGCCGCAAGATGCTTTTCTATCTGTTTTAAGGGTAAAAGACTAAAGTGGATACTGCTTTATTGTTGCTTTTAATATCCGAGATCGTTGGGTATCTGTTTTGGATACTATTTACAAAAAATCAAAATTCCTTTTATAGAAATTTAACAAGCTCACTAATGTTTTTAGTTGCGTTAGTTATTCTTTATAGGATTTTTGTTTTAAATATAGATTTCGGCTCAGTTCTAGTAGTTGCTACTTTGTTAGCTGCCTTTTCGTGGGTTTTGGGATTGATTTTAACTATTGAAGAATTAAGGAAAGAAAGTAAATCTTATTTTATTATTTTATTGGCTATAACTTTTATTAGATCTTTTGCTTATGAACCGTATCAGATACCAAGTAGGTCTATGGTGCCTGGACTGCAAGTAGGAGATTTTGTTTTAGTAAATAAACACGCTTACGGCCTAAAATTTCCTGGAACGAATTATTTACTAACTAAGTTAAAAAAACCTGAACGAAATGACGTTGCTGTTTTCGTGCCTCCGCACACTCTTTGCGATGTCTCTCCATTGCAAGCAAGACCAGATTTAGGAGCTTTAACAATGCAACAGAGCCAATTATTTTTAAATAAATTTTTAAAACTTCAGGAAGACAGATGCACTAAAAATGGAATTAAATATGTTAAAAGAATTATTGGTATTCCAGGAGATGAAGTTGAAGTGAAAGGCTATGAAATTTGGATTAATGGAAAAAAGCTAAAACATGAAATCATTTCTAAGGTCAACGGCGAGTCTTTAATTGAAGAAACCATAAATGAAGAAGTTCATGTTATAAGAACATTAGGGTTAACAGAATACGCTCAACATAAATGGAAAGTACCTGAAGGTAGTTATTTAGCTATAGGCGATAATAGAGACAATAGTTTAGATAGTCGAGCTTGGGGATATTTTTCGAAAGATACCTTAGTAGGAAAAGCAGAATATATTTGGCTTCACTGGAGTTCATTTTCAGATATTCCTACATTTTCTAGAAACCAAAGAATTAAATGACTTAATGAAAGATTTAGTTTCACAATTAGGCTATGACTTCGAAGATAAAACTTTACTTAAAAAAGCCATTACCCACAAAAGCTTTTCTTCAGAGAATAATGAAAGGTTAGAATTTTTAGGAGACGCTTTGTTAAATCTCTTTGTAGCAGAGTATTTATACAAAAGGTTTGAAACTTTAGATGAAGGTAAATTAACTCAATTTAAGGCGACTATAGTAAGCCGAGAGAATTTGGATAAAATTGCCCGAAGTTTAAATCTGTCTAGTTTTATTAAGACAGGAAAAGGCGAAAACCTAGAAGGCAATTCTATACCTGGTAACACTTTAGAGGCATTAATAGGTGCTATTTATTTAGATTCTAATTATTTAACTACTAATAGAGTTATTAACAAGCTACTCAAAAAAAGCCTTTTGATCTTAGAAGAAGATAAGGATTTAAAAGACCCTAAGTCAAAGCTGCAAGAACATTTACAAAAAAGAGACCTCAAACTGCCTTTATATTCTCTTAAACAAAAAGGATCTAAAGAAAAAAGCATTGATTTTAAAGTTATCTGTGAAGTTGAGGACCTTGAAATGACTGCGGTTGGTATAGGTCAAAGTCGAAAGAAAGCAGAACTGAATGCTGCTGAGATAATTCTTTTAAAGATAGAAGTTTCATAATGTCTCAGCAATACAAAAAATCTGGTTACATTTCTATAGTTGGTAAAACTAATGTCGGTAAATCAACACTTTTAAACGAAATACTAGGCCAAAAGATTTCAATAACTTCCAGAAAACCACAAACAACCAGACACAGGCTTTTAGGCATAAAAACCGTCAAAGAGTCTCAGATGATTTTTATCGACACCCCAGGTTTTCATAAAGATCATAAGCGGGCCTTGAATAAATACATGAACAAAGTGGCTTCAAGTGCAATGAAAGGTGTGGATGTTCTTGTATATGTAATAGAAAGCTTAGCTTGGACAGAAGAAGATAAGGAACTAACGGACCAAATTCCCGATGGTAATAAAACATCTATCTTAGTTATTAATAAAATAGATAAGATTAATCAGAAAGAAGATCTGTTACCTTTTATAGAAACAATATCAAAGTTAAATAAGTTTGCTGACATAATTCCTCTTTCAGCATTAAAGAAACAAAACCTAACTGCTCTGGTTGATTCCATATTGTTAAAACTACCTGAAGGGGATCATACATATCCCACGGATCAGGTAGCAGATGTGTCTGAAAGGTTTATAGCAAGTGAGATCATAAGAGAAAAGTGCATCACTCGAGTAGGAGATGAGCTACCCTATAGAATAAGTGTTTCTATCGATAAATTTAAAGAAGAAGATAAGATTACTCATATAGATGCTACTCTATTTGTTGAAAAGAAAAGTCAAAAAGGAATGTTAATAGGTTCATCTGGAACCAAGCTCAAATCTATCGGCACTGCAGCAAGACTCGAGCTTGAAGAGTTTTTAGCAACAAAGGTTATGTTAAATCTTTGGGTTAAAGTGAAGCAGGGGTGGACTGACGATGAGGCAATGTTAACTACTATGGGGTATGACCTTGGTAAATCGAGTTAACCTAGAACCGGCATTTGTTCTTCACACTAGGGCTTTTAAAGAAACAAGTCTTCTTGTGGATTTATTTACTAAAAGTTTAGGGAGAATTAACGTAGTCGCTAAAGGAGCAAGAAAGCCTAAAAGTCCATTGAGACCTGTCTTAACGCCTGCATGTATATTTGCAATATCATTTAGTGGAAAAAGTGAGTTAAAGAATCTTATTGCTTGTGAATTATTGAATCATTACCCCCTTTCGATGCCAGTTTCATTTAATTCTATCGTTTACATCAATGAACTATTAATAAAAGCTACAGAAAAGGAAGACCCTCATGAAGAGATATTCAATGAGTATCAGTTGTTGTGTGCAGGTTTATCAAATTTAACTGATCAGGTTGAAGCCGAAGTTTTATTAAGAAATTTTGAATTAATACTCTTGCAAGAACTAGGATACGGAATAGATTTAAGCTTTGAGCCAATCAGCGGAAATAGAATTAAAGTAAACGAGAAGTATGCGTTTGATCCCAGTCTAGGATTTACAAGATTAAAAGCTGATTCAATAAAATCCCATGGTGTTTTTTCAGGTAAAGACATTATCAATTTTTCTAATGGCGACCTTGCAGATCAAGGCTCTAGGTTAGCTTCCAAACAAATAATGCGTTTAGCTCTAGACCACCATCTTGGCAATAAGAGTCTAAATATAAGAAAATACTTATCAAAAGAGTAAATTGTGATTAAAGGAATTGGAGTAGACCTAATAGATAAATCTAGGATTAATGCTGTGTATTCGAAGCATGGCAGTAGATTTGAAAATAAAATACTTTCTTTAGAAGAATTAAATGAGCTTTCAACAAAGAGCGGTTTAAAGAAAATATCTTATCTAAGCAATAATTTTGCTTGTAAAGAAGCATGTTCTAAAGTTTTAGGTAAAGGTTTTTCAGAAGGAATAAAATTCAAAGATATAGAAGTTTTGAGGAATGATAATGGTGGTCCCTTTATAAACCTTTATGGAGAAGCAGCGGTTCGTGCCGAAAATTTAAAAATAAACCATATACATGTATCGATAACTGATACAAAAGAATCATCCGTAGCTTTTGTGATAGGAGAATCAATATGAAGATTATACTTTTAGGACCTCCTGGTGCAGGAAAAGGAACTCAAGCAGAGACATTATGTGAAGCTTTTACTATTCCTCATATATCAACAGGAAATATGCTTAGAGAGGCCGTTGATGAGGAGACGGAACTTGGTCTGGAGGCTAAAGCTTTAATGGATGCAGGTATTTTAGTTTCTGATGAAGTTATAGTTGGGCTTGTCGAAGATAGGATATCAAAAGCAGATTGTAAGAATGGGTTTTTGTTTGATGGATTTCCTAGAACCATTCCCCAAGCGCAGGCTTTGGTAGATAGAGATATTCCTATAGACGCTGTGATTGAGATACATGTACCTGATCAAGTCATTATAGAAAGAATGTCTGGAAGAAGGATGCATCCAGGATCAGGTAGAAATTACCATGTAATTTATAACCCTCCAAAGATCGATGGCAAAGATGACTTAACTGGAGAGGATTTAGTTCAAAGGGAGGACGATGAACCGGAAACAGTAAAAGATAGACTTAAGGTTTATGAAGATCAGACGGCACCATTAATCGATTTTTATTCAGAAATGTCTAAACAAGAAAAATTAAAATACATTAAAGTTTCTGGAACTTCTACGCCTGAAGAAGTTTCCTCAGAGATTTTAAGCATGTTGAACGTTTGACTAAAATTTTAGCCATAGAGACATCAAGCGATGCTTGTTCTGTTGCAGTTAGCGATGGTCAGTCTGATTATTCATTTCATGAATTAATGCCAAGACAACATACTGAAGAATTATTAGGCGTTATTGATGATTTATTAAACTCTGCCTCTTTAAGAATTGGCGATATAGATGCTGTAGCTGTCGGTTGTGGTCCCGGATCTTTTACTGGTATCAGACTGGCTTGTTCCACGGCTCAAGGTATAGCATTTAGTCAGAATATAAGTGGAATTGTGGTTCCTAGCCTTGATATATTAGCTTCAAACATTAACAGATTAGAATCTGTAGAAAAAATTGTGAGTATTGTAGATGCTAATATGGATAGACTTTATATAGGTAAATACACATACTCTGGTGAATTTTTAAAGAAGGCAGATTTAAAATCTATACCTAGAGATGAATTTAATCCACATATTTACGATGAAGAGACCTTTTTTGTTGGAGAAGGGTGCAGGTTAGTTTCAGGTTTAATTCAGACCGTATCCAATAAAATAAGATTTGAACTGCCCTCAGCACTTGAATTACTCCAAATAGCCAAAGAAAAATTTGATAAGAAAGAAACAGTGAATTGTGAAGAAATCTTACCAATGTACCTGACTGAAGAAAGTAATTGGGTTAAATCTTAATGGATTTTTTACAAGTTTTATTCTTATCTTTTATTCAGGGGCTAACCGAGTTCTTGCCTATTTCTAGTTCAGCTCACCTGATATTATTTTCTGATTTCTTTAAGTCCAATATTCAAAGTTTAAATTTTGATGTATCAGTTCATTTAGGAACTCTTTTTGCAGCTTGTATCTATTTTAAAGATGAAATTTTATTGATTGTAAATTCCTTTTTTAGATTAGATAAGGCTGAAGAAGGAAGAAGGTTATTAGTCAATTTAATAATAGCTACAACACCTATATTAATAATTGGATTTTTTATTCGTGAATTGGTTGATGTATTTCTAAGGTCTCCAGAAATAATAGCCTATGCGACAATTCTCTTTGCTGTTGTCTTGTATTTTAGTACTAAGTTTGAGAGTAAATATTCGCAGCTTGAATCTATAAGCCCAATTCAATCATTAATAATTGGCCTGGCTCAATGTTTTGCACTAATTCCCGGAACTTCTAGATCTGGCATAACTATCTCTGCAGCTTTAGCTTTAGGGATAGATGCTAAAACAGCTTCGAAATTCAGCTTCTTATTAGCTATTCCTACCATAGGCGCAATAGCTTGTTACCAGCTTTTAGGCGTTGATTTTGAGTACTTTGTAAGCGAATTTGAGAATAATCTATTAGGTATGGTTGTTTCTTTTATCATTGCATATCTAACTATCGATTTCTTTATAAAATTTATAGACAGGATAGGCTTTATGCCCTTTATTATTTATAGAATTGTTCTTGGGGCTTTGATTTTATTTTTCTTAATTTAATGGAACTATTGGTTTCGTATCTATCTCCTCAAAATAAGGCTAAAGCTTCAAGCTTAGCAAAAAAACTTGATTTAATTTTTTTGCCTCAGGAAGATGTAGATATAGATAAATACTGTGAATCTTATTTCCTCATATATCAGCCTACTCGCTCCTATATCCAAAAAGGCACAAGAAACTCAAGTCGAGACATTTATTGTGATTTTACTGATTGGTCTTGTAATTTTAATGATCCTTTATTATCTAAATGCCTAAGAGGTCTTCCAGATAAATTTACAGCTTTAGACGCAACAGCAGGTTTTGGAAAAGATGCATTAGAAATAGCGAAAAGCCCTAATTGTCATTCTATTCATCTAATAGAGCGGGAGAAATGGCTTTTTTATTTACTCAACGAAGGAATTGCTAACTCTGAAGACCCAAAAACAATTAACTACTTAAATAAATTTACAATTGAGAATGATGATAGTTTTAAGTTTTTAACTAAGAAAAAAACTAATTTTGATTTAATTTACTTTGACCCATTGTTTTCAGGAGTTGGTAAATCTAAGGCTAAAAAAACTATTCAAGCATTAAGGGATTTAACTCAGGAAACTAATACAAAAGGTTTTTTAGACTTAGCAATTAGAAATTCTTCTAAAAGGGTAGTTGTTAAGAGGCATAAAAAATCTCAATATCTAGAAGGAGTGAAACCGGCTTATTCTGTTACTGGAAAGGTTGTTAGATACGATATATATAACTCTAGTTAAATTTTTGAATTAAATCTATAAATTTCTTGTCAAAGAATTTCTTATAACTTTCCTGGGCTTTTACAGTGATCTTAGACGCAGCAAATAATTCCTTTTCTTTATCTTCCGTAATGTACTTTTCTGAAATAAGAAATTCTATAAAGTTCTGGAATTTAGTTTTATCGGAGAACTCAGGATAGGGCCATCCCTCAAGGCTTTCTAGCTTTTTTGCAATTCCATCGCAATTAGACCTAAGGTCATTCATTGATATATGCCCTTTATCCCACAATACACTCATGGTTATATAAAACCTTTTCAAGCTTGGTTCACAGATATTGCTTAAAGATAAGTATTGATCTACATGGCCATCATTGTTTTCTGGTCTGCAGTAAAATCCTGTTTCTTTAGAAATAAGTAAACCTTCATCAAGGAGGGTGTTTAAAGTGTTTTCAATTTCCTTTATTTCTATACGATCTGAGTGAAGAAAATATTCTCTAGCAAAAATAGGATATACCATTTTTATCAGTGTATTCATTTCCTCTTTAGAGACCTTGTCTATATATCTTACTGATTCGCAGATTAAAGAATAAAGCATAAAAACATGACTAATATTGTTTTTATAAAATGATAGTGTAGCTACTTCATTTGAGTCGGGTCTATAAACTTGATCAGCACCGATTAGTTGATGTTTAATCAATCTTAATCTTTCGCTTCTATCAATTATTTCTTCAGGGTCTTTTTCAGTTAACCAAACATCCTTGTAGCTAGTTGATTTGTCTATTAGATTTAAATAGAAAGAAATTCTACTTTTTAATGTCTCTTTATTTAGAGTTTGAGTTGGGTCCGTTAATAAGCTTATAGCAAATAAACTTGTTGAACTGATAGCAACTGAGTTGTTTATAGATTTGATGATTTCTTCTCCTAATAATCTAGTTGTGGGCTTTAACCAGTTAGGTCTATCTAAAGGAGAATCTACATGAAAATCTTGAGAAACGTTTTCATTTAAAAATTTTTCTAAATCTATTGGATTTCCAAAATTTAAATAAGCATTGCCTAGGTAATTATTGAAATCCTTTAGAACCTTAAAAGGATCAAGAATGCTTTCTCTTTTTTTCTGAGAGCCAGATAATTCAGAGAGGTAACTTTGACCTTCAAGAATTTTCTCGTAGCCAATATAAATTGGAATAATTTTTACCCTTTGCCCCCTTAAAGAAGCGAAGCCTCTTAATACTAGAGATAATAACCCTGGTCTAGGCGGTAGACTAAAACCTGTTCTGCTTCTTCCTCCTTCAGGAAAAAATTCAATTGAACTGCCTCTAATCATTAGAGATCTAATATATTCAAAGAAAACAGCACTATAAATCTTATTCTTCATAAATGATCTTCTCATGAATATAGCGCCAGCACCTCTTAAAATACCTCCGATGATTGGGAGGTTAAGGTTATTACCTGCGGCGATTTGAGGAAGCATTAGTCCATTCTGATATAAGATGAAAGTTAAGGCACAATAATCTATATGGCTTCT
>CACDOC010000028.1 GCA_902554355.1 uncultured SAR86 cluster bacterium
ACCCATCTTCTTCTTCTAGAAGGGTTAAACTCCTAGCAGGAGAACAAGGTATAGCAGATGGAGAGGTTAGTATCAATTCTCCTTTAGAAAATGATTGGGCAATAAGATTATTCGCCTTTGGTTCTACAAATGATGGTTTTTTGGTTAACCCTAACAGTGCCAGAGTTAATGGCTTATCTTCTAATAATGATGAAGATATAGGTCAATCAGAAGAGTCAGGTTTAAGAATTTCTTTAGCGGGATCTCTCAACGATACACTCTCTGCTTATGCGTCATTTAGATGGAATGATTATGAAGGTCCGAATAATCACTGGATTAGAGAATTGAATAAAGACTCTCTAAATCATCCCAATATTGTAGACACTACTACTAATCCTAGGCATGAAAGAGATACAGTTTCTGCCATGCTTGAATTAAGTTGGGAATATGATGGATTAGATATCACTTCAGTTAGTTCGCATACAGATACTGAGAGTACTCGTTACAGTGATTTAGATATAAGTCCAGAATATTTACTGGATTTGATTAGGCCTGAAGATATGAAGGTATTTACACAAGAAATAAGATTTACCTCAACAGGAGATGGCCCCATAGAATGGCTTGGAGGACTGTATTACTCTATGTACGAAGAGAAAATGAGATCTGAATTAATATGGTGGAATACTGCAGCTGTAGGAGATAACTTCACAGGCCCCTTGGGGTGTGCTGCTGGCATGGATACCTGTTCAGGTGTTTGGGCTGGAGAAACATTAACGTTAGCTCAAGAACAACTTAGTTTAAGAACACCATTTGAATTGAGAGATAGGGATAAAAGTCATTTAGCGGCCTTTGCTAACATGACAACTAGCTTAGACGATGAATGGGAATTAGGTATAGGTCTCAGAATAGATCGCTGGGAAAATGAAAGTACAAATTTAGACTCAGGTTTATCCAGTGATAAAAGTGATACTGAAATACTGCCAAAACTTTCATTAAGCAGAGCTGGGGATAATGGATCAATAGTTTACTTTACAGCCTCCCAGGGATACGAACCTGGCGGATTTAATATGACTAATTTAGCCGGTTCAACCACCTTATTTGGCTTTGATAAAGAGGAGGCTACAAGTGCTGAAATAGGTTGGAAAGGTAGATCAGAAGATGGAAGAGTTAGAGGTTCTGTTGCAGCATTCTCTATTGCTTATGATGCTCGTCAAATAGAGTATCAAATAGAAGACCCTAATGGAGGAGGAATAGTAGAAGGTATAGTCAATTTAGGAGATTCAAAACAATTTGGATTTGAAGCAGATTTCACTATTAGAGTTAGTGATTATCTTAATGTTTCCTTGGCAGCTGGTTGGGTTGATGCGGAATGGAAAGGCGGCACTTTGGCTGGTGGAGTAGATCTAAGTGGAAAAACACCTCCTGTTGTTCCTAAATCAGGAATGAACTTAACAGCAGATTATCTAAAACCTATATCCGATGGTAGAAATATGGCAGCAAGCTTCCAAATTAGTCATACGGGTAGTTATGAAGGCTTACAAGCCTGGGATCCTGTCACTAACCCAAGTTATACTTTAGTAAATGCACAGATCGGACAGACAACAGATGATTGGGAGTTAATGTTAAATATCGAAAATTTATTTGATGAAGAATATTATATGGATGTTCAACATTTTCCTAATTATTATCTTCTTGATGGTGGAGACAGCATAGTAATTGGTACTTTAGGGCAACCCAGATTAATTACTGCGAGCTTTAATTACTTTTTTTAGATTCTTTATGTTGAAAAGGGCCCCATCAAGGGGCCTTTTTTTTACCCAAGACAAAAAATTCAATAAATAAGAGTTAAAAATCTCAAGCTCAAGCTCACCATGATGTTAATATTTATTAGGAAAATGATTAAGTTAACAAAAGATTCTCTAATAATATCTAAAGGAACAATTAAGCAATACGATTTACCATTTTTATGGTTAAGAGATAATTGCCAATGTGATGAATGCAGAATTGTTGAAACTCAAGAGAAACAGTTTCTTTTACACACAGTCCCGGTAGACATTGTTCCTAAGAACGCAGAGTTAAAAGAAGAGAATCTCATAGTGTTATGGCCTGATAATCATAAATCTCTAATCCCATTAAGTAAAATTGAACAAAGTGGTATAGCTCGATATCCAGACAGGAAGGAGTGGACGAGTAATTTTGTACCTGAAAAGTACGATTGGTCTAAATTTTTGGAAGATAGGGAAGCCTCTACCGAAGCACTCAGAAACTTTATTAGTTTTGGTGGCATTATCTTGACTAATGCACCTAAAGAACCAAATTCGTTAGAGCTTTTATCTAAAAGATTAGGACCGATTCATGAAACATTATTTGAAAGGATCCATAACGTTTCCGTTACTGGGCATGTTTATAACGTTGCACATACCTCAAAGAAACTACCTCCTCATAATGATTTTGCTAGTTATAAGTCCCAACCAAGTATACAAGCTCTTCATATGCTAGAAAATGAATGCGAAGGAGGCGACTCAATAATTGTAGATGGTTTACAAGTAGTCGAAGACTTAAGAAAAGAAAATCCTGTCTATTTCAATATATTATGTGAGTTTAATGTTCCATTTAGACAATTTGATGAAAATAACGAGACTTATGCGGAGGCCCCTCTGATTAATTGTTCATCTGATGGATCCGTAGAAAGTTTTAGATATTCAAATCAATTAATGCAGATGATTAATCCGGCCACGAAGGGACTAAAAGAGTTTTATAAAGCCTATCATGATGTTTCAGCAAGAGTTCATAGAAGCAAGTATAGATCAACATTTAGGTTGAATGGAGGAGAAGTATTGATTGTTGCAAGCTTAAGAGTTTTACATGCTCGAGAAGAATTTATACCGGATGGTAAAAGGCATTTGCAGGACGCCTATTTTGTATATGATAACGCGCTAAATAATTCCCTTATATGAAAAATAATATCCTTTCAGCTCTTGGAGCATTTATATGCATTTCCATGCTAGCTTTTCTTAACACTTTCGATGAAACTAATTTATGGTTAATACCTCCATTTGGAGCGAGTATGGTTTTAGTTATGGCAGTTCATGAAAGCCCTTTAGCGCATCCAAAAAATATATTATTTGGGCATATATTATCTGCTTTTGCTGGAGTCTTTGTTTTCTCGATACTAGGCTCTTCATTTATTAGTTTGGGATTAGCGGTTGGATTAGCCATCTTTTTAATGATGGCAACAAAGACAGTTCACCCACCTGCTGGAGCAAATCCTATTATCGCTATTCTTGGTGCTAAAGGTATAAGTTTCATATTAATGCCAGTTGCTATCGGAGCATCTTTTATTGTCCTCTTTGCAATTATTTATAATAAAGTTTTAAAAAGGAAATACTTTACTTTTAAAGATTTAAAGAAAGTAACTAAGTAGATGTTTCAATACAGATTTATAAGGCTATGAAAGAGTATTTCGGAGGATGTCATTGTGGAAAGGTTAAATATAAATTTAGTTCAAATGAATCAGTTGAAATTTGGAAATGTAACTGCTCCATATGTAAAATGAGCGACTATGAGCATCTTTTTATTCATCACAATGATTTTCAGATTTTAGAAGGTGACAACTTACTTAACGAATACTCTTTCGGAGCAAAGAAAGCTAAACATTTGTTTTGTAGGAATTGTGGAATAAAAAGTTTTTATCAACCTCGTTCACATCCTGATTCATATAGTATAAATCTAAGATGCGTAGAGGAGCCACCGGAAGTTAAAAACATAGTTTATTTTGATGGAAAAAATGAGTACTAATTTTAAAGACTTTATCTCAGGATATTCTATTGAAGTGGTTCCTAATTCTGCTGCAAAGATTGAATCTTTTAAGGAAATCTTACCTATAAACACCAGAGTTTATATAGCCCATTTAGAAACAGAGAATATTGCTACGATGGTTGCTACAGCTAAAAGAATAAATGAAGAGGGTTTTACGGTGATGCCTCATATCCCAGCAAGAATAATTCAAAATCAAACTATGCTAAATGATTGGATTTCTATGTATCACAATGAAGCGGGAGTTAAAGAAGCACTTTTATTAGCAGGAGGTTCAACAAAACCAGTTGGAGACTATGATTCATCTATGCAATTAATTGAATCTGGGCTATTTGATAAGGCTGGATTTAAAAGACTCCATATAGCAGGACATCCCGAAGGAAATAAAGACATAGACCCTGATGGTGGAATGAAAAATGTATCTGAAGCCCTTTCATGGAAGCAAGAATTTTCTAATAGAACAGACGCAGACATGGCAATAGCTACACAATTTTGCTTTGACGCTGATGTCGTAAACAAATGGGCGAAAAATATTCAAGAGGATGGAATTGATATTCCTATCCATATAGGGATAGCTGGACCAGCAAAACTTCAAACATTGCTTAAATTTTCAGTTGAATGTGGGATAGGGGCATCGATGAAAATTCTTACTAAAAGAGCAAAAGATTTAACGAAACTATTGTTACCCTACAAACCAACGCAGATGTTAACTGATTTATCTGAATATAAATCTAAAGATCCAACATTAAATATCGAACAAGTCCATTTTTTCCCAATTGGCGGAATTAAACAAACTACTGATTGGTTAAAAGAAGTTCTAGATGATTGAAGAGTATTCTGAAAAATACATAAAAGAAATACTTCAAGAGGTAAAAACCATCGCTGTTGTTGGAGCCAGTGCGAATCATGAAAGAGATAGTTACAAAGTCATGGAATCACTTATTCAACATGGCTATAAAATATTTCCTATAAATCCCAATGAACAAGGAAATCTAATCTTGGGTCAGTTATGTTATTCCAATTTAAGTTCAGTTCCAGAAAAGATAGATATGGTTGATGTTTTTAGAGCTAAAGATGCAGTAATGAGAGTAACCGAGGAAGCAATACTTATTGGAGCAAAAGTTCTATGGACTCAACTAGGTATTATTAATGAAGAGGCGCGTGAATTAGCAATCAATGCTGGTATAAAAGTAATAATGAATAGATGCCCAAAAATAGAATTAGAAAAACAACATTAGATTAGTAGCTTAAAATAGCTTTTAATAGATTTGCATGGAAAAAAATATAAATATATTAATTAAAGAAAAGTCTGATAAGGGCGTCTTGCGTCTTATCATGAATAACACAGATCAAAAGAACCCACTGTCAGAGAGCATGATGAGTATGTTGATGGAGGAGATAAAAGGGGCGTCTTCAGATCAGTCCATAAGAGTTATAGTTTTAGCGGCAACTGGCAATGTATTTTCTTCAGGACATGATTTAAAAGAAATAACGGCAGCTAGAGAAAGTGAAGATAGCGGTGAGGTTTATTTTAAAAATCTTTTTGATTATTGCTCTTCATTAATGCAATTAATAGTTAATACCTCTCAACCTGTGATAGCTGAAGTTGATGGTGTTGCTACAGCCGCAGGCTGCCAATTGGTTGCAAGTTGTGACCTTGCAATAGCTTCTAATGAATCTAGATTTGCCACACCTGGTGTAAATCTTGGTCTTTTTTGCTCAACTCCAATGGTTGCACTTTCCAGAAATGTTAATAAAAAGAATGCAATGGAAATGTTACTAACTGGTGAATTTATTAGCGCTGAGAAGGCAAAAGAAATAGGATTAATTAATAATGCAGTTCCTAAAGAAGACTTAACCTCTGAGGTAGATAGATTAGCTGAGAAGATTGCTAGTAAATCAACTATGACAGTTGCTACAGGAAAGAGAGCTTTTTATGCTCAAGCCGAAATGGACTTGTCTGACGCGTACGAATACACATCAAAAACTATGACTGACAATTTATTGAAGTTTGATGCGAAAGAGGGCATTAATGCATTCTTAGAAAAAAGGTCGCCTGATTGGAAAGATGAGTAATTATTTTAAGCTCTTTCAAGCCAAGGAAGGTCAACTGTTATAGCAGTAAATTCTTTTTCTGGTGAAGAAATGATTATTTCTTGTCCACTTTTTGCATGTTCTATATCTAGAATTGTGTAAGCTATATTCTTATCCAGTCTTGGCGAGTAAACCAACGCATTCATAGACCCTATCTTTTTTTTATCAAGCAAGACAGGCCAATGCTCTTCATTGAAGGCAGTTATAGGATCGCCTGGAATTTCAGCACCCATTAATTTTTTTTCAGGTCCAGAAAGGTTAATTTCTCGTAAAGCTTCCTTGCCAATAAAATCATCATCCTGATCTAGATCTACCATCCAATCTAAACCAACCTCATAAGGGTTATTTGTTCTGTCCATATCTGCTAAATAGCTCAGTATTCCACCTTCAAGTCTAAGAATTATATTAGGAGTACCAGCACTTATATTAAGATCTTGACCTGCTTTCCAAAGAATTTCCCATAACTCATCTCCCTTCGATTGATCTTTAAGAAAGATCTCATAACAGAGCTCTCTGCTATAACCCATTCTGGCAATTACCATAGGAATTCCTTCATGATTTACTTCCTTAAATCTATAAAATCCCAAGTCATTCACCCAATCTCCAAAAACCTTAGCCATTAATTCTTTTGAATTAGGACCTTGGACTTGAAGTGGAGACACATCTGGTTCATGGATATCAACATCAAATTTATATCCCGCTGCTATGCCTTGCGCCCATAAGAGGGCATCTCCATCTGCGAGAGAAAACCAATAACAATCTTCATCAATTTTTAGCATTACTGGATCGTTAATAAAACCCCCTTTAAAGTCCAGGAAAGGAGCATACATAGCCTGTCCTTTAGAACATTTTTTAATATTCCTAGGGGTTAAGAATTGCGATAATGCTTCAGCATCAGGGCCTTTAATTTGAACTTGACGCTCAACGCCTACATCCCATAACTGAACGCCATTTAATAGGTTATGGTAATCCTCGACCGTGCCCTCGAAACTAATAGGCATATACATGTGGTTATACACGGAGAAAGCCTGTGCTCCATATTTTATAGTTGAGTTGAAGTATGGAGACTTTCTCACACGAGGGCTGAAAACTAATTTCGAAGTCTTGTACATAATAAAATGCCAAGAATTATACTTATTTAAGGGTATTATCTGAACTAATAAATAACCACTGAACGAATGCTTTTTCCTGAATGCATTAAATCAAAAGCTTTATTGATATCTTCTAGTTCCATAGTATGAGTAATCAAATCATCAATGTTAATTTTCTGATCCATATACCAATCTACAATCTTTGGAACATCAGTCCTACCTCTAGCTCCACCAAAAGCAGTACCCCTCCAAGAACGGCCAGTCACTAATTGAAAGGGGCGAGTAGAGATTTCTTGACCTGCACCTGCTACACCGATTATATATGATTCACCCCAACCTTTATGACAACACTCAAGAGCCTGGCGCATTACGTCTACATTACCAATACATTCAAAGCTATAATCTACACCACCTGTCATTTGGATAATCTGATCCACGACATTATCAACCTCTTTAGGGTTAATAAAATCAGTCATACCAAAATTTTTACCTAATGACTCTCGTTCAGGGTTTATATCAATACCAATAATTCTGCTCGCACCTGCCATTTTTGAACCTTGAACAACATTAAGGCCAATCCCTCCAAGACCAAATACTGCCACGGTAGAACCCTTTTCTAATTTGGCTTGAAAAACAACGGCACCTATTCCTGTAGTAACACCACACCCGATATAACAAATCTTGTCAAAAGGAGCATCTTCACGGACTTTTGCTAAAGAGATCTCTGGTATAACGCTATATTTGGAGAAAGTAGAACAGCCCATATAATGCATTATTGGTTTACCATTAAGAGAAAATCGGCTCGTTCCATCTGGCATCAATCCTTGACCTTGAGTTTCTCTTACAGCCTGACAAAGGTTAGTTTTAGGATGTAGGCAATATTCACATTCTCCGCATTCAGCTGTATACAAAGGAATTACATGGTCATCTGGTTTGAGAGTTGTGACACCTGGACCTACTTCAACTACTATTCCTGCTCCTTCATGACCAAGAATAGAGGGAAAAACGCCTTCGGGATCGTCACCGCTTAAAGTGAATGCATCTGTATGGCAAACACCTGTAGCTTTTAGCTCTACTAGTACCTCGCCTTCTTTTGGACCTTCTAAATCAACATCACATATCTCTAGAGGTTTACCTGCTTCAAAAGCTACAGCTGCTGGCGTTTTCATTAATCCTTGCTCTTGCTAAATTTAAATCCGTTTATTTCTTAAATTTAGCCGCTTCTTCTGATCCACCAGTAGAAGTCCCTTTGGTGTAGGAATGCGCACCCATTCCAGCCAGGTCTCCGCTTTTAACTATCAGATATTCATTTCTTATTTCTTCGCCATCTAGGAAACATTCCAATATCTCTCTAACACCATCAGCATACCTTGCTTGCGCAGATAGAGAAGTTCCAGACGTGTGTGGAGTCATTCCGTGATGTGGCATTGTTCTCCAAACATGATCATTTGGTGCAGGTTGTGGAAACCAAACATCTCCAGCATAACCACTTAACTGTCCTGACTCTAGAGCTCTGACGATAGCATCCTTATCACAAATCTTACCTCTGGCAGTATTTATAATATAGGCTCCAGGTTTACATTTAGAAATTAGTTCATCATTAAATAGATGTTCTGTTTCAGGATGAAGAGGGCAACTTATATTAATTACATCACAAGCTGCTACTAATGATTCGACCGAATCATGATAGGTGAGATTCAGTTCCTGTTCTTGATCTGTAGATAATCTATGTTTATCAAAGTAATGCAAATGCACATCAAATGGATGCATTTTTCTCAACATATCATAACCAATACGACCTGCAGCAATTGTTCCAACGTGCATACCTTCTACGTCATAAGATCTTTTTACTGCATCAGCAATATGCCAACCACCTTCGTTCACTATTCTGTGTTGGTTATGATAATCTCTAACTAAAGATAAAATCATCATAACAATATGTTCAGCAACTGATCTTGAATTACAGTAAGTGACCTCAACAACATCTACTTTATTGTCCATTGCTGCTTGCAAATCAACATGATCAGAACCTATACCTGCAGTGATTGCCATTTTTAAATTAGGAGCACTTTCTATTCTTTTTCTAGTTAAGTAATAAGGCCAAAATGGTTGTGAAATGACAACATCGGCATCAACTAGCTCTTTGTCTGCAACACAACCTTCAGCATCCTTGTCAGATGTGACTACTAAAGTGTGACCTTTATCTTCTAGAAACTTTCTTAAACCTAACTCACCAGACACACAACCAAGAAGTTCGCCGGGTGTAAAATCTCTACCCTTAGGACTGGGTAAGGCCATCCCATCAGGATATTTTTCTAGTTTAGGAAGATCCTTAACAGGATAACTGGAAGGCATTCCATCTTTTGGGTCATCATATAATATACAAAGTATTTTCATTATTTTCTCCTATTTAATAATTCATGTTATCTAGAATAATCCTTGAATTAATCCTTTATCGTCAAGATCTATATTTTCTGCAGCCGGTATTCTTGGTAATCCTGGCATAGTCATTATTTCACCGCAAACTACTACTATAAATTCTGCTCCTGCTGATAACCGGACTTCTCTGATTGGAACATCATGTCCTGAAGGAGCGCCCATTAATAACGGGTCTGTCGAAAAGCTGTACTGAGTTTTAGCCATACATATAGGGTATTTACCAAATCCATCATCTTCTAATTTTTTAAATTGATTTCTTACTTTCTTATCAGCAATTATATCTGCAGCACCATAAATATTTTGTGCTATGTATTGAGTTTTATCCCAAAGAGACATCTTATTATCATATAAAGTTTTAAATTTGGAAGAACCCGAATCAGCAATTTTTGCAACCTCTTCAGCAAGATCAGCTGCACCTTCACCACCTTTTTCCCAATGAGAAGAAATTTTGCATTGAACGCCTGTCTTTTTACAAAATTTAAGAATTGCATTGTGCTCTTTCTCGGTATCAGTTACATAGTCATTTATGGCAACAATAACTGGTACTCCAAATTTTCTTATATTTTCAATATGTCTTTCTAGGTTCTTGCAGCCTTTATTCACTGCATCTATATTCTCAGAACCAAGATATTCTTTTTCAACGCCCCCATGCATTTTTAACGCTTTAGTGGTTGCTACCAAAACAACTGCATCAGGTTTAAGTCCAGATTTCCTGCACTTGATATCAAAAAACTTCTCGGCACCTAGATCAGCTCCAAATCCAGCTTCCGTAACCACATAATCAGCAAGCTTTAAAGCTAACTTAGTAGAGACAACTGAGTTACAACCGTGGGCTATATTGGCAAAAGGACCTCCATGTATGAATGCAGGATTATTCTCAAGTGTTTGAACTAAGTTGGGTTGAAATGCATCTTTCAATAATGCTGTGATTGCACCATCAGCATTCAGCTGCTTTGCTCTTACAGGTTCGTTGGATTTCGTATAGCCTATAACGATATTACCAATTCTCTTTTTTAAATCATCAATGTCTGACGCTAAACAAAACACTGCCATTATTTCAGAAGCTACTGTTATATCGTAACCACTTTGTCTAGGTATACCATTTCCAGTGCCACCTAGACCACATGTAATATCTCTCAAAGATCTATCATTCATATCAACCACTCTTTTCCAAGTGATTCTTCTCGGATCAATATTGAGTTGATTATCCCAATGTATATGATTATCAATTAGTGCTGAGAGAAGGTTATGGGCCGCTCCAATGGCATGAAAGTCACCTGTAAAATGTAAATTTATATCGGTCATCGGTATCACTTGAGCGTATCCGCCACCAGCAGCCCCACCTTTCATACCAAAACAAGGCCCCAAACTAGGTTCCCTTAGACAAATCATAGCTTTTTTCCCGATATGACAAAGCCCATCCACTAAGCCGACACTTGTTGTAGTTTTACCTTCTCCTGCAGGAGTAGGGGATATTGCTGTAACTAAAATTAATTTACCTTTCTTTTTCCCTTTAAGTTTTTCTTTATTAATAGAAAGGTTAACTTTAGATTTGAATTTACCATAAAGCTCTAGATATTCTTCACTAATACCTAGCCCAGTTGCAATATCACCAATTTTCTTTGGTTTAGCTTCTCTGGCAATGTCTATATCTGGTTTCACAGTAAATTCTCAATCTATTATTATAGGACCGCACACCCTATATTAATCTTTAAAAAAAACAATAATTTCTATAAATTTTATCGAGTCTTTCGAGTCTTTATATTAAACAAACTCATATTTAATAAGGTTTATATTGACAATAGAGTCTACTTTGCGTAATGTCAGTGGCGAATTTTATAAAAACCCTGGGGGATTTAATGTTTGCAAAAATTAAAGAACGTTTAACTTATTTCTTCACTTCTCTTGCTTTAATTAATTTATCTGCTTTTAGCGGATTTTTAATGTCTGAAGTAGAAGAAGTTGTTGTAACCGCTCGAAAGAAAACCGAAAGCTTGCAAGACGTACCATTGTCTGTATCAGCGCTTCGTGAGAGTTCTTTGGAAGACAAAGGAATAAGTGTATTTGAAGATTATTTACTACAACTTCCTAGCGTCACTGCCGGTGGTAGTGGACCTGGAACAAGTACAATTTATATTAGAGGACTTGCCTCAACAACACCTAACCTTACAACGGCTGGTGTTGCAGGTTTAGCTCCAAACGTATCATTCTATCTAGATGAGCAACCTTTAGCTCAACCTGGAAGGAACTTGGATGTGTATGCAGCAGATATGGCCCGTATCGAGGTCTTAGCTGGCCCTCAAGGAACACTTTTTGGTGCTAGCTCACAAGCAGGTGTGGTTAGAATGATTACCAATAAACCAGTCATAGGTGAATCATCTGGTAATGCAGAAGTTGAATCTAGGATGATGCCTGAAGGTGATATGGGAGCGAAAGTAGAGCTTGTAGGTAACTTTCCTCTCGGAGATTCAACTGCAGCTAGAGTTGTTGCTTACAGAGATACAAAAGGTGGTTACATTGATCAAGTAGCAGGCACAATAGATGTAAGCGGTTCTGCTCGTTTCAGACCAGCAGGTACAGTAAGACAGAATGGCCTTGCTGTTAATTCATCAAGAGGTGGATTCCAAGCAGGAGCTGATCTTTCAGGAGCTACTTTAAAACAAGCTGGTGCAATTATTGAAGAAGATGCTAACGAATTAACTTATCAAGGTTTCAGAGCAAGCGTAGCCCATGAAATTAATGAAAGTTGGGATATGCTAGCCACTGTTGCGCAACAATCTATTGAAGCTGATGGTGTATTCTTTGTAGATCCAAATCTAGGTGATCTAGAAATCCAAAGATACACAGAAGACAAAATCGATGATGAGTATGACAACATGAGTTTAACTCTTGAAGGCTCTATTGGAGACCTAGAAGTAGTTTATGCAGGTGCGTATACAGACAGAACAACAGAGCAAATGGTCGATTACACTGATTACTTGTTTGTTGGACAGTATCTTCCTTACTATATTTGTGATTACTACGTAACTTATACTAAATTTGCACCGGGTAATGTACCTACTGGAACTTGTGGTGCTCCTAACTTGCTAGTCGATTCTACAACTGGTTTAGAAGTTACATCGCATGAATTTAGAATTAATGCAGATATAAATGATACAACTTCTCTTACTGCAGGTGTCTTTACAAGTGATACTGAGCTTACTGAGTTAAATTTATTTACTTATCCAGGGTCACTAGGTAATGATATTACCTACGCTGCAAACTATGCTTTAACTGATACATCGGTTACCGGTTCAATTAATAATGCAAGTCCTGGTTGGTATTCCGCAGGTCCTTATTCTGAACCTGTTATCTTCTTTAATGACATTAGGCGTACTGATGAACAAAGAGGAGTGTTCGGTGAAGTGAGTTTCGCAATGAGCGACACTACTGAACTTTCAATAGGTGCTCGTTGGTATGATATTCAAGTTGATTTTGAAGGTAGCGCCAACTCATCGTTTTACAATGGGTTTGGTAATCCAGATACTCAACAATTCGGATCTAATTTATCTGCGCAATATGCTCCAGGTAATGCGAATGGATATCCTGATAAAGCAGAAACTGATGGCGTTATTGGAAAGGTAACTTATTCGTGGAAACCGAGTGAAGATAAGATGTATTACGTCACGTGGTCTGAGGGCTTTAGGCCTGGCCTACTAAACAGACCTGTAGGTAGAACAAGTGCAGATGGATCTTACTCCGTTCCTCCAGCTATTGATTCTGATGAAATTACAAACATTGAATTTGGTTGGAAAAACGTTCTTCAAGATGGCCGACTTAGATTCAATGGTAGTATTTTTAGGGTTGATGTAAGTGGACTTCAAAGTACTATTTTTGATCCTAGTATCGTTAACTTGTTCTTCTCTGATAATGCAGCTGATGCTGAAATTAAAGGAGTTGAAGGAGACTTTATTTATTATACTGAAGGCGGCTTAATACTATCAGGTGCATTTTCATTACTAGATACTGAAATCACTAAGAGTTTAATTCCAACCGGTGACATTGTTGTTGGTCAGGAATTAGCTTTTGCACCCGGGTTTCAGGCTAACGTGAGTGGAAGAAAAGAATGGACGATGGAAGGTGGTAACACCGGGTTCTGGCAACTTCAATTCACCATGTCTGATAAAAGCTATTCTGACATCATGCAACCAAATAGAGCTAAGCAAGATAGTTATAATCTAACTAATATTAGAGCTGGTATGACTAATGATGAATGGACGGCAGAAATGTATATAGACAACGTTACTGACGAGAGAGCTGAAATAAGTAACACATTCGTCTTTGATAGACAACGTGTAGCTGTTATCAGACCGATGACCGTTGGTCTAAGATATAAATTAAAGTTTTAAGTTATTAGACTAAAACATAAAAAGGGAGCTTAGGCTCCCTTTTTAATTTATTTAGAAATTAGAAACTATTTTATTTGTTAAAATCATATTGAGATGGAAAAGGAAGAATTAAATATAGACGAAACCACTCTTGCTGTAGATTTAAGTGAAGCAACAGATGCTGTTAAGGATGGCAGTTTCGAACATGCACTTTCTTTATTAAAGATAATTCTCAAAGATCATCCAGAACATATAGATAGCTTATATATGGCTGCTGTTTCTTCAAGATATTTAAAACAATTTGATGACTCTAAGAATTATATTGAACAATTATTAATTCTTGCTCCAGATATGGGGCGTGCTTATCAAGAGCTAGGACATCTTAGTAGAGATATGGGGGATGAAGAAAAAGCAGTCGTACATTACAGACAGGCCTGTGAACTTAACCCTGCACTTATAGCAGGTTGGAATTTTCTCTACCAATACTTCGTAAAAAACAACAACAAACCAGCGGCAGATCATGCCCTCGAACAAATCAATAAATTAAAATCACTCCCAGGCATTCTTTTGTATATAGACCAGATTCTTAATGAAGGCAGATTAGGTATGGCGGAAGCCAAATGTAGAGCTTTTCTTAAAGAAAACCCTACTCACACTTATGCCATGTCATTACTTTCGGAAATAGCCAATCGATTGGGGTATTTTGACGATGCTGAGTTCTTGCTTGAAAAGGCTGTCGAGTTTCAACCTGATGATGGTGATTTAAGAATGAAATACG
>CACDOC010000029.1 GCA_902554355.1 uncultured SAR86 cluster bacterium
TTGCTCAATGGCTACTCTAAATTCCTCTAAACTAAGATTATTTTGCGCAGCAATCCTTGAGAGTGTTTGATTTAATTCCGAATCGCTTATTTTGATTCCAGCTCTATCGGCAATCTGCATTTGAATTTCTTCTATGATCAACCTTTCTAAAACTTGCTCTTCAAGTAAGTTTAAAGGCGGTAGTTCAGCTTTGTTAGTTTGAAGCCTCAGAAGAACCTCTTCAACTCTGGCATTTAATTGAGTTTCCATTATTACGCCAGAATCAACAACAGCTATAACTTTATCTAAAAGATCTATTTTCGCATTTATGTTTAAAGGCAAAACGCATAATGAAAATAAAGCTATCAAATTCTTTAAAGAGTACTTTTTACGCATAAATTTTTTCATAGATACTATATTGTCTTCTTTTTTAAGATTCTTGCAATTATTCAAGCACAGTAGACGATATTACTTCTGATATCTGCTTGCCTATTCTTCCAATATCTTTCAATTCAAAGAAGATATAAATATTATCTCTTTGCAGCTCAGGGTTGATACCCCTTTGCAGAGCTTTAAAAGCTTCCTCTTGATTTGTATACCAAGCGTAATAATCTTGGTCTTGCCATTTCCTCTTCATTAAGCCTACTTTCATACAGCAATTTGAATATTGAAATCCATAAGAAAGGTCATTGGATTCATGAAGCTCGTTGTCCTTTTGTATCTTACCAAAGACCGCAAACTTATCTGATATAGACCATTGAGTTAAGAGCTCCATTTGAGAAATTGGTAATTCGCTATCAAGCCAAGGCATATTATTAATGTAAGGGTTCAGTCTTTTATAAATTGATCTTAATTCAATCCTTTTGTTTTCGTCATGTTCATACATAAGACCAAAATTACTGGAATAAACTTTGTTTAAATCTGAATTTATTTCTAACATCCCGTTCGAGAAGAAATTGCCCTTTAGTCTATGTTTAAACTCCACTATTAAAGGAGAAGTTTTTTTGTTTTTACCGTCAAGATAATATCCATTGTCTAAGAAAAAGGCCTTACCCAATAGGAGATTTAGATTCTTATTATTTTGTAAGCCTAGATTTTGATGCTCTATACCTAAAATAACTCTATCCTGACTTAAAAATCGATCCGGGCCTGAAAACCAGTTTCTCAAGAAAAGATTATTATAATTAAGTGACATGAGTCTCGAATCTATAGATATAGAAGGTTGAGAATCGGCATCAAGTTTTAAAAATTTAAGAGTAGGATTTAAGGACCTAAATGATTGATTGGATTTACTTTCAAAGAAAATTTTATATTCTGCCTCTAGCCAGTTTGAAGTTCTATCTAAGGACAATGAATTAGTATCATGTCTTAAATTCTCCGAGCCTATACCAATTGAAAAACTAGAACTAACGAAATGCTTGCTATAACTTAATGAGGGCTCTACGGTCTTCCTCTTTATTTCCTTTTCTTTGTCGAAAGGGTTATGAGATTTATCAAAAGCAAATTTAGTGTAGCTAGAATATAAATTGAAGTTAAGTCCATTAAATCTGTCCTGATAATTAATAGATATATTTGGTCTAGTTTCGTATTGCCCTGAAGCAAAGGGGTTCAGGTCTTTATATTGTCTAATTTCTCCTTCAACCTTTAGTGATTTTCCTATCCACTTAATATTCAATCGATTGGTTAAATAATTTTTTTGCTTAGTCCCTAAAATATCTTCATTTAGATTCTCAAAAAAGAAATTATCGCTAACACCTTCTGTATTAACATTTAAAAATAGATTTGAACTCAATTGAGACTTATGAGACCACTGAGCTATCCATCTATTGCCTCGGTAATTGGTTTCATTGGCAAACTTTCTGTCTTGAAATATATTGGAAGCAGCAATACCTCCCTCAGAGGTCTTTGTAAGGTATCTGAAATCTGTAGCTATTCCAGAACCCCTTTCTTCTATATATCTAGGAGAGAGGGTTAGGTCATAATTAGGAGCAAGGCTGATGAAGTAGGGCAGTGAAATATCTAGTCCATCTTTTCCTTGCTTTAAAGAAGGGGACAAAAATCCTGAAAACTTTTCTTTCCCAACAGCTGTTCTTATATAAGGTATATATAGGATTGGAATCTCTTTAATTTTTAGATTAACCCCTCTGACCACTGCATTTCTTCCATTTTCCAGTAGAGTTAAACTGCTAGCATTTAACTTCCAGGCAGGATCTTCAAGCGAGCAACTATTAATAGAGGTATTAAGTAGTTCAACTTTTTCATTAGCATATACTCTTATTGAATCTGCTCCTCCGAAGTTCTTCTTCATAAAAGTAAAAGAGGTTTCCGTGATATAGAAGGTTCTATCTAGTAAATTAGCTTCCATTTCTTGGGCACTGATTTCTAGGTTTTTAGACAATACTCTTATAGACCCTTCTAAAGTTATAGTTTTTTTGCTTTTGTTGTAAATTGCTTTATCGCTCCAAAACTCAATTTGTTCTGTTTTAATAACTACATTTCCTTCCATAGAAAGAGTATCAGGGTCTAACGTTGTTATTACTTGCGCATCTATGGAATTAATTTCTATTTCATTAGGTGATAAAAAAGGCGCAGCAATGGACAACACAAAGCAAAGACTAAAAATCCTAAGAAGTGAATATTGTTTAGGCATACAGATAATTAGAGTATATTTGACTTAGATTGTTCCATAAACTTATTTTTAGATCATAAAGTAAGCTACTCTCAGTTAGAATAAGAAATGATCCAGTATGGTAATAAAATGTTAGAAGTTGAAGAAAATCTACTTAAGTGGGCAAAATCTCAAATCCCTGATCTTGAAGATATGACACCCCTTAGGGAGCAAGCAAGTTCAAGACAATATTTTCGAGCATCTTCAACAAGAGAAAGCTTTATCCTTGTATTTTCAGACCCGCAGCGAGAATTAAACAATGAATTTATCAAGTATTCGGAATTCCTTATTAAAAATCAGATCTCAGTACCAAGAATTGAAGCATTTGATCTTGAAAATGGATTTATGTTAATGGAGGATTTCGGAGACAAGGTGTTTCAGAATGAAATAAATACCTACAACCAAAAGGATCTATATTTATTGGCTATCGATCAGATTATTAAGTTGCAATTAGCAGCTAAAAATGAAGATATTGGTGAATTTAATGAAATTTCAGCTAAAGAACAAATGGAGCTGTTTGAAGAATGGTTTTTATCTAGCTATTTAAAACTAGAAATTAATGAATCAGAGACGAAACTTATTAAAGATGCTTACGTATTGATTTCTAGAAGATTTTTAGGTCAAAAAAGGACTTTATGTCATTTTGACTTTGAATTAAGAAACCTTATGTTAAAAGAAGATGGAACTGTAGGGGTTTTAGATTTCCAGGATCTTATTTACGGTCCTTTAACATTAGATCTTGTCTCTCTAATTAAAGATTTAGACAACCCTATCTCTTATAAAGAAACCGAATTTTATTTAAAGGCATATTTATCGATGGCGCAAGAAGCAGGTATTGACGTTGCGCGTGATTTAACTTCTCTGCACGAAGAATTTGAATTTGCTGGCTTACAAAGGCAATTAAGAATTTTAGGTACTTTATCTCGACTTCACGTAAGGGATGGAAAGTCTTTTAGACTACCTGATCTAAAACAAACACTAATTTATGTTATTGAAGCAAGTCAAAAGTACGATGAACTTAAAGAATTTTCGAATTTCTTAGAGTTAAAAGTTCAGCCTGTGCTGGATGAACGGTTAGGAGAAAATAATGACTAAAGCTTTTGTTTTGGCCGCCGGTCAAGGGAAAAGGTTTTTGCCTTTTTCAAAAAAAACACCTAAACCGCTTTTCAAGATAGGTGAAGTTTCGCTAATTGAAAATAATTTAAAAAATTTAAAACAAAGTGGCGTAGATGAAGTAGTCATTAATATATTTCATTTAGGAGAAAAGATAATTGATGCAATTGGAGATGGTTCCAATTATGGATTAAAAATTTCTTATTCGATTGAGACCCAACTATTAGGGACGGGTGGAGGAATAGCAAAGGCTATTCATTTATTTACGGATCCATTAATAGTTGTAAGTGGAGATGTTTGGACAGATTTTGATTTTTCAAAGTTAAAGTTAGATGAAGATAAATTAGCGCATATGGTTTTAATTAAGAATCCTATTTCTAATATAAATGGAGACGTTAGCATTGAAAATGGCCTGGTCGTACCAAAAAGAGAAGGTCCAACTTTTACATATTCAGGTATTTCGATGTTATCGCCTGAATTATTTCGTACTAGTGAATTAGATAAATTCGAGCTTTGGGAAAAGATTCTTTTGCCTGCTTCAAAAGAAGGCCTAGTTTCTGGAGAGATTTATGGTGGCCTACTGGACAATCTGAATTCTCTTGAAGAGGCTGAAAAATTAGACGCATTATTAACCGGAGAGTAAACTTGCCTCATATATGGCAACAAAAGATTACATAATTGCACCTTCAATACTATCCGCTGATTTTTCTAGGTTAGGAGAAGAGGTTAATTCAGTTATAGAAGCTGGAGCTGATTGGGTACATTTCGATGTAATGGATAATCATTATGTGCCTAATTTAACTATAGGCCCTATGGTGTGTCAGTCTTTAAGGGAATATGGAATTACTGCCCCTATTGACGTTCATTTAATGGTTGAGCCAGTAGATGAATTAATTAAAAGCTTTGTAAAAGCAGATGCGACTTACATCACTTTTCACCCAGAGGCATCTGAAGATGTTGATAGGTCGATAAGTTTAATAAAAGATGGAGGATGTAAGGCTGGATTAGTATTAAATCCTGATATCTCTATTGATGTTTTGGATGGATATTTAGATAAATTGGATATGATTTTATTAATGTCGGTCTTCCCTGGATTTGGTGGGCAAGAATTTATTGATTCAGTTTTAGAAAAAGTTAACAAAATTAGATCGATTATTGATGATAAGAATCTTAATACGAGATTAGAAATAGATGGCGGTATTAAGTTAGATAACATTAAAGAAGTAGCTGATGCAGGGGCTGATACTTTTGTTTCTGGATCAGCTATTTTTAATCAGCCCGATTACTTTCAAATCATCCAAGAAATGCGAGACTCTCTTGAGACTTAGTGATTAGTGAAAATTAAAACGAAGATACCTATTGCTAGAGAGATTCTAGCTGATATGGAAACACCGCTGAGTGTATTTAGAAAACTTGCCAATGGTCCTTATAGTTATTTATTTGAATCAGTAGAAGGTGGTGAGAATTGGGCTAGATACTCTTTAATAGGCTTAGAGGCTTCAAAGGTTATTTTTATTAAAAAGAATCTAATAGAAATTCAACTTAACGGAGAAATCATTGATTCATTTCAATGCGAAGACCCTTTAGGTTATATAGATGATCTCCAGAAAAGTTTTGAATTAAAACAAAACAAAGATTTACCTATATTTAATGGAGGTTTGGTAGGTTACTTTGGATATGATTGTGTTAGGTTTATTGAACACAAATTAGCTAATTCAGAGCCTCCAGACCAAATCGGTACTCCTGATGCCCTATTCATGATCTCTGATGAAGTAGCGGTCTTTGATAATCATAAGAATAAACTTCACTTGATTGTATTAGTTGAATCTGAAGAGGATATAGAGAAAGCTAATACACGCTTGGATGAACTCGAAGGTGAATTAAAAGAAAGTCTTCCCTTTGAAGAATTTAAGAAACCAATTAAGAGTATTGAAGAAAGTGATTTTGTATCTGGTTTTGGAGAAGAAGAATTTAAGCTTTCAGTAGAAAAAGCTAAAGAATATATAGAAAGTGGAGACATTATGCAGGTTGTTTGTTCCCAAAGAATGTCTATTCCATTCAATGCTGATCCTGTTGCTCTTTATAGGTCAGTGAGACAATTAAATCCTTCTCCTTACATGTATTACCTTAATCTAGATGAATTTCACATAGTTGGTTCTTCTCCAGAGATACTTGCGAGACTTGAAGATGGAAAAATTACTGTAAGGCCAATAGCAGGAACCCGTAGAAGGGGTAAAGACGAAGAAGACGACAAAGCTATGGAAGAAGATATGGTTAATGATCCAAAAGAAATAGCGGAACATTTAATGTTAATAGATTTAGGTAGAAATGATGTTGGTAGGGTAGCCAAACCAGGAACTGTTAGGGTTACGGAAAAATTTGGTATCGAAAAATACAGCCACGTAATGCACATGGTATCTAATGTAGAAGCAGATTTAGATAAAGGTTTAAGCGCTATAGACCTCTTTAAGGCTACTTTTCCTGCCGGGACAGTATCAGGAGCTCCTAAGGTAAGAGCAATGGAAATCATCGATGAATTTGAGCCCGTAAAAAGAGGTATTTATGGAGGAGCGGTAGGTTATCTCTCTTGGCAAGGTAATATGGACATGGCTATAGCAATAAGAACAGCTGTGATTAAAGATGAAGTTCTATATATTCAAGCTGGAGGAGGATGGGTAGCCGATTCCCAACCCAATCTAGAGTGGAAAGAGTCCTTAAATAAAGGTAGGGCTATTTTTAGAGCAGCTGAAATGGTTCAAGAGAAGTTAGGGGGTTGATATGTTATTGATGATTGATAATTATGATTCCTTTACTTACAACCTAGTTCAGTATTTTTTTGAATTAGGACAAAAAGTAGAAGTTTTTAGGAATGATCAAATAAACCTTCAAGAGATTGAAAAAAAATCTCCAGACTTCCTGGTTATTTCACCTGGACCTTGTACTCCTAAAGAAGCTGGTATTTCAGTTAATGCCATTTCTCATTTTGCTGGAAAAGTACCAATCTTAGGAGTTTGTTTAGGTCATCAGTCTATCGGAGCTGCTTATGGAGCAAAAATAATTAAAGCCAATACAATAATGCATGGAAAATTATCTAAGATTAGTCATAACCAGTCCGGAGTATTTTCATCGATAGAAAATAATTTTACAGCAACAAGATATCATTCACTTGTTATTGATGAGAGCAGTCTAAGCGAAGATTTCGAGGTGAGCGCAAGATCTGATGACGGCACTTTAATGGCCATACAACATAATGTTCTTCCAGTAACAGGAATACAGTTTCATCCTGAGTCTATTGCTACAGAAAACGGAAAAGCCTTATTAAAAAATTTTTTGGAGGGTAAATGAACATAACTTCAGCCATTGCGAAGATAACTTCGGGTTCAAATCTCATAGAAAGTGAAATGTCAGAAGTAATGTTGGACTTACTAGAGGGTAAAGCTACAGATGCCCAGATAGGAGCATTTTTGATAGCCTTAAGTATGAAGGGCGAATCAGTCGAAGAGGTTTTAGGTGGCGCTAAGATCATGAGACAGCTTTCCGATAAAGTTGCAGTTAATACAGACAATTTAGTTGATACTTGCGGTACAGGAGGTTCGGGTATAGGAATATTTAATGTTTCAACCACTGCTGCATTTCTTGCTTGTGCTTGTGGTGCTAGGGTTGCAAAACATGGAAATAGGTCTGCTACTAGAAATAGTGGAAGTGCGGATTTATTGGAGGCAGCTGGCGTATCTTTGGAACTAAGCCCGTCTCAAGTTTCAGATTGCATAGAGAATGTCGGGTTAGGTTTTATGTTTGCACCAAGCCACCATAGTGCTATGAAGCATGTGGTAGGGCCGAGAAAAGAAATAGCCCATAAAAGCATTTTTAATATATTAGGACCTTTAACAAATCCAGCATCAACACCTAATCAAGTAATGGGAGTGTATGATGAAAAATGGTTACAACCAGTAGCAGAAGTTCATCTATCCCTCGGAAGCAAAAAAGTTATGGTTGTCCATTCTGAAGATAATCTAGACGAAATTAGTATAGCTTCCAAAACTAAAGTTACTGAATTAAGAGAAGGTAAAATTTCCAGATACGTAATTTCTCCAGAAGATTTTGGTATAGAACTCCAGTCTTTAGACGAACTCAAAGTAAATTCTCCTGAAGAAAGTTTGTCTATGGCCAAGAAAGCTTTAAAAGGAGAACATTCTGCAGCCAGCTCCATGGTTGTTTTGAATGCAGGGGCTGCCTTGTATGTTTCTGGAATAGAGGACTCATTAAGTCAAGGTATAGAAAAAGCTAAAGAAGGAATAAAGAACAAAGAGGGCCTAGATAAACTTCAAGAATTAGCTGAATATTCTCAATCATTTTAATGGATTCCTATTTAGACGAAATAATAGATCAGACTATTTCTACTGTTGTACTAGAAAAGCAGAAGATCGCATTGCAAGAACTAAAGTCTTATATTTCAGACTTAAATAACACGAAAGGTTTCTTTGACGCTATAAAGAAAAGACATAATGAGGGACTCGTTTCAGTTATTGCTGAGATTAAAAAAGCTTCTCCGAGCCAAGGTCTAATAAGAAAGGATTTTAAGCCAAAAGATATAGCTATATCTTACCAAGAGCATCAAGCAACATGCTTGAGTGTTTTAACAGATAGCCCTTTCTTTCAAGGCTCTTTGGAGGATCTGGCCTCAGTCAGGGAGGTTGTTGATCTTCCATTATTAAGGAAGGATTTTATTATAGATGAATATCAGATCTACCAAAGTAGGTTTTATGGAGCTGACTGTATTCTATTAATAGTTTCAGTTTTGTCCGATACTCAGTTAATGGAATTTAAAGAGATTGCAGAGGAATTGAATCTTGACGTGTTAGTAGAAGTCCATGATCAGTTAGAGATGGATAGAGTAAAACAATTAGATTTCTCATTAATCGGAATCAACAATAGAGATCTTAGAACTTTTGATGTAAACATAGATACTACTATTAAATTATCTAGTGATTTGGAAGATCAAATAATTGTTTCTGAGAGTGGAATTAAAACTAAAGAAGATGTTAAGAAAATATTGTCCTCAGGCACCAAAACTTTCCTGGTTGGAGAATCTTTCATGAGAGCCTCTAATCCAGGTGAAGAATTAAAGGATTTATTCTTTTCTTGATAAGATAAAGTTATGGAAGAAGGAGTGGTTCTTTTTATAATTTTAATAGGTGGATTCCTTTTTCTAATCGTTCTTTTACAAAGAATTAGAGAATATAAGAATGATAAATACAAAGATGTGGAGAAATAATAATGTTAATCACTAGTACATTTGATATAGCCGATAAAAAAATAGTAAAAACACTAGGACTGGTAAAAGGTAACACCATTAGAGCAAGGCATGTTGGTAGAGATATAATGGCTGGACTTAGAGGAATTGTAGGTGGTGAGCTTCACGAATACACTAAGCTACTTGCCGAAAGTAGGGAACAGGCTCTAGACAGAATGATAGAAGATGCAGAGACATTGGGTGCAGATGCTGTAGTAGGAGTTTCATTCTCCACTTCTGTAATGTCCCAAGGTGCCGCGGAGCTAATGGCTTTTGGTACAGCAGTTGTTATCGAAGAAAGTTAATTTATAAAAGCCTCTTGAGTTTACACCAGACCACAAAAGTCATACTTCAAAGTCACACCGATGTATCTGTGTGTGGCTTTAAAGGTTTCTTAGAAAGTAAGGTTTTAGTCTCTAGGCTTAGCTTCGTTAACTCTAAGGTCTCTTCCTCCAAAGTCATTTCCGTCTAAAGCTTCAATAGCAGCTTCTCCGGCTTCTTTAGATTCCATTTCGACAAATCCAAAACCTTTGGATCTTCCTGAATGACCTTCAGTTATTATTCTTACTGCGTTGACGTTTCCGTACTGAGCAAAATGTGATTCAAGTTCTTCCTCAGATGTGCTCCAGGGAATGTTTCCAACGTATAAATTCATTAATTTTTCCTTAATTGTAAATTTTCTGTAACTAACCTTTAGTTACGCGCGCCACTATACTTATGTTGACTCATTTATCAACACAAAATTTATATCTTTTTTAATGATCAAATATGATAACTAGAATCTGTCATTACTTTAGCAACCTTTGACATCAACCCTTTAATCTCATTAGGTAATATTTCTGCACCTGCCTCCAAAGCATCTTGACTATGTTTTTCCTCATCAATCCTCATTTGTTCAATAACAGACCTAGTTTTTAGATCCTTAACAGATAACTTATCTAAGTGACCGTCTAGATGTTTTACAACCTGCTCTTCAGTTTCGTGCACAAAACCTAGACTCCATTTATCTCCAATTAAACCAGCAATTGCTCCAATGCTAAATGACATGCAATACCAAATTGGATTAAGTAGGCTTGGTTTACTATCAAGCTCTTCTAATCTGTTATTACACCAAGATAAGTGATCTAGTTCTTCCGAAGCAGCTTGTTCCATTTTATCTTTTGTATCTATAAGTTTTGCTGTAATTGCTTGACCTCTATAAAGGGCTTGTGCACAGACTTCTCCAGAATGATTAACTCTCATTAGACCGGCAGAATGATTTTTTTCAAACTCATTTAAAGGCCCTTGCTCCACTTTTTCAGCTGGGTAAGGCCTCCTATCAGTTTGATAATTTTGAGTAGAGTATTTCAGCCCTTTATCAACTTCATTTATTAATAAGTCTATAAAACTCAATTTTTCTCCCTTTCTATAGCTCTATAGCCAATATCATTCCTATAAAAACTATCTTTCCATTTAATCTTTGAAATTGCATCATAAGCTTTTTTTTGTGCCAAAAAAACAGATTCACCTAAAGTAGTTACACAAAGAACTCTGCCTCCATTAGATTTGACACTTCCTTCTTCATAAATTGTTCCAGCATGAAATACTTTAAGATCTTCTAATTCCTCAGTTATCCCTTCAATAATATTACCTTTCTCGTAATCAAATGGGTAACCTCCAGAAGCCATGACCACTCCTAGTGATTTTCTGGCATCCCATTGTAGTTCTTCATTCGATAATTCTTTCTTGCAAGCTTTGAAGCATAATTCAGCCAAATCACTTTTGAGACGCATCATGATGGGTTGAGTTTCAGGATCTCCAAATCTGCAATTAAATTCTAAGACTTTAATATTCTGATTTTGGTCAACCATAACTCCTGCATACAAAAATCCACAATAGCTAGAGCCCTCTGAATTAAGTCCTTCAATGGTTGGATATATAACTTCATCTAAGATTTTTTTATGCACCGAATCAGTAACCACAGGAGCAGGAGAATAAGCACCCATGCCCCCAGTATTAGGGCCTAAGTCTCCATTGTCTCTTGCTTTATGGTCTTGAGAAGAAGCAAAAGGTATAACCTTATTGCCATCAGTTAAAACTATAAAACTAGCTTCTTCGCCTTCTAGATATTCTTCTACTACAATTTTAGTTCCTGCGTCACCAAAGACCTTTGAATTGAGCGATTGATTAACAGCTTCTTTGGCTTGATTAATATCGAAAGCAACAGTTACACCTTTACCTGCAGCAAGCCCATCTGCTTTTATAACTATTGGGCAACCTTGTTCTTCAATATAGTTAATGGCTTTTTTTGAATCAGTGAAAGTTTTGTAAGAAGCTGTAGGAATTTTGTTTCTTAATAAAAAGTCCTTCATAAATTCTTTGGAGCCTTCTAATCTTGCTGCATCTTTAGAAGGCCCGAAACACAAAAGACCTTCATCTTGAAATTTATCCGTTATTCCATTTACTAAAGGGTCCTCTGGACCCACTACAGTCAAATCTATGCCTGATTTTTTTGCAAAGTTAGACAATCCTTCAATGTCATTGGAATCTATAGCAATATTTTGGATGGATTCTTCAATCTCAGTTCCTCCGTTTCCGGGAGCAACAAAGATTTCTGACACTAAACTACTTTTAGATAACTTCCAGGCTAGGGCGTGTTCTCTTCCACCACTTCCTACCACAAGTACTTTCATTTCTTCCTTAATGCCTGAAGTGCCTAATGCTAGTAAAAAGCATAGCTATATCGGCTTCATCAGCTGCTTGAATAACTTCGTCATCTCTCATAGAGCCACCGGGTTGAATTATAGAAGTTATACCAATTTCTGCTGCAGCATCAATACCGTCTCTAAAAGGGAAGAAAGCGTCAGAAGCCATTGCACATCCTGTTGTTTTAAAACCTCTTTCTGTTGCTTTAAATGCAGCTATTCTGGCACTATCAATTCTACTCATCTGACCTGCACCAATACCTATAGTTTGATTCTCTCTTGTATATACAATAGCGTTTGATTTAACAAATTTACAAACTTTCCAGGCAAATAGACAATTCTGGATTTCTATTTCTGAAGGCTGTCTTTTTGAAACAATCTTTAGATCTTCATTTATAACAACACCATTATCTGTTTCTTGAACCAACATTCCATCGGTAACACTAAGAAATTTATGACCTTTTACTTGAGGGCCAAGCTTTTTAGCATTTAAGACTCTCACATTCTCTTTAGTCTTAGTAATTTGAATAGCTTCTTCAGTAACGCCTGGAGCGATTATCACTTCTACAAACTGATTATCAATAATCCTCGCAGCAGTTTCCTTATCTAGTTCTCTGTTGAGTGCAATAATTCCACCAAATGCTGACGTAGGGTCCGAAGCGAAAGCTTTTTCATAGGCTTCAACTATATTTTTATCTGTAGCTACACCACAAGGATTTGCGTGTTTGACTATTACGCAAGCTGGCTCTTCAAATTCTTTAACACATTCGAATGCAGCATCAGTGTCTGCAATATTGTTGTAAGACAATTGTTTACCTTGAAGTTGAGAAGAATTTGAAATCCCACTGTTATCGGACTCTTCCGAGTCAACATAGAATGCTGCTTTTTGATGAGGATTTTCTCCATATCTTAGAACTTCTTTAAGTTGATATTTAGAAAAAATATTTTCTTGGAAGTCTTTATTCTGATCAGCAGAAAGATAATTAGAGATTGCAGTGTCATATGCTGCGGTATGAGAAAATGCTTTCGCAGCTAGTTCAAATCTTCTTTTTTCAGATATACACCCTTCGTTTTTTTGAAGTTCATCTAAGACTAATTCATAGTCAGTTGGATCAACTACAACACCGACGTATTTATTATTCTTAGCTGCAGATCTGAGCATACTAGGGCCCCCAATATCGATGTTCTCGATAGCTATTTCTAGAGTAGTTTCAGGTTTAGAAATAGTTTCTACGAATGGATATAGATTAACCACAACAAGATCTATTTCCTTGATATCATTTTCTTTCATGACCTCTTGATCCATATCTCTTCTTGCTAATATACCTCCATGTACTTTAGGGTGAAGAGTCTTAACTCTTCCATCCATCATTTCAGGGAAGCCCGTAAAATTACTTATATCAATTGCTTTTACACCAGAATCAAGAAGAGTTCTTAGAGTTCCTCCCGTAGAGATAATTTCAACTTGATGTTCTTCTTGTAGGAAAGAGCAAAATTCGACTACCCCCTCTTTGTTGGATACGCTGACTATTGCTCTTTTAATTTTTGGGTTGGAAGTTTGACCCATCTATTTACTAAAGTAATTTATGTGCTTTAAGTTTTGTACGTAGGGTG
>CACDOC010000030.1 GCA_902554355.1 uncultured SAR86 cluster bacterium
AAGCAATGAAGTAGTTGCTGCAGAAGAAGAGAGTAATATTGAGGAAGTTATTGTAACTGCTTCTAAAAGGGAATCTAGGATTGAAGATTTACCTATGAGCGTACAGGCTATCACTGGAAGTAGACTTGAAAGTGCTAATGTTAATGATTTTATGGATTACGCCGAGCTAATCCCATCTTTATCTTATATTCAGTACGGCCCTGGTAGATCTGCCTTTTATATTCGTGGTACATCAGATGGAAACTTCGGTAATTTAGCTGGACCAAATACAACTGTTGCAATGTATATTGATGAATCTCCCATCAATACAGTGGGTTTAAATCCTGACTTACATGTTTATGATATGGAAAGAATTGAAGTTCTTAATGGACCTCAAGGAACTTTATATGGTTCTAGCGCTCAAGGAGGAACTGTTAAATTAATCACAAATAAACCTCAAAGAGATGAATTTGAAGCTGGTGCTGAACTTGATTTTTCTTCAGGACACGGTGTAGATACATCAGAAAGTCTTGAAGCATTTATTAATATCCCCCTTAGTGAAAATATGTCAGCACGTTTATCTGCCTATGATGTTACTGAAGGAGGTTTTATAGACTTAGTTGGAGGCACCAAAACTTTTACCGGTAGCGGCTACACCGTTCCTTTAATTGAAGCTGAAGACCATAATGAAAGCGAGGTACGAGGATTCAGAGCATCTTTAAGAGCCTGGGTTAATGATAATCTTACAGCAACGCTTACTCATATAAATCAAGAATCTTATACAGTAGGAAGCTGGGATCACCAACCTGAAACTTTAGGTAAATTAAAAAGTAATAAAGTTATTGCTGAATTTACTGATGATGAATGGAATCAAACAAGCTTAACGTTAGAGGGAAGTTTTAATGATACTTCTTTTACTTATGCAGGCACCTTTTTTGATAGAGATGTGAGATATCTCTGGGATTACAATGATTACGTTGAGTACTATCAATTAGATAGCACTGGTGTGAATGGTTTTGGATATGCAAGTTATTATACTTGTGATTATTATTCTTATTATTACTACGGCACTTTTGAAGGTGCCTGTAATGATCCAACAATGTGGGCTGACTATTCTCTTAATATGGAAAGAGAAACTCATGAGCTCAGATTTGCTGGTGGAGAGGAAGGAGACCAATTGCAATGGTTAATAGGTGTTTTCTATGACAAATTAGAAAATCCATATAAATACACATATCTATGGCCAGGCATGCAAAATTACTACTCTGATGGAAGCTGGGGAGGAACAGGCATTTCAGGTAGAGAAGGCATTTGGTGGGAAGCTGATAACATCCGAGAAGATGAAACTAAAGCCATTTATGGTGAAGCAATTATAGCGCTCGATGAAAATACTAATCTAACTCTTGGCCTAAGGGCATTTGACTCGGAGATACTGTTTAATGCCAAAGATGGATATTTTGGTGGATTTGGTCTCGATTATTATGGCCATGCAGCAAACAGAACCGAGGAAGATTCTGGTATTTCCCCAAAAATAGCGATATCTAGAACACTAGAAAATGACGCGTTAGTTTATTTTAATTATTCTCAGGGTTATAGACCTGCAGGGACTAATAGAACCAATAAGAATAGTGATGCAGCGCCGTTGTACTATGACTCAGATGAATTAAATAATTATGAGATAGGATTTAAGTACGCAAATTCAGATGCAACACTTAGATTTAATACAGCCTTATACTTAATGGATTGGAAAGACATGCAAACTGCCGTTTATGATAGAAATCTGGCTACGATACAATTTAATACAAATATAGGGGATGCTGAAATAACAGGATTAGAATTTGATTTATCGTATTTAGCGAAAAATGGTTTCAATTTTATCTTAGGAGGTTCAGTTATTGATCCTAAGCTTAAAGAAGACTTTGTTTTAAGTGGAGTAGTTCAGGCAACTTCTGGTACTCAACTCGCCAATGTGGCTAAAAGAAAGTTGTCGTTATCAATCAACAGAGAATTTACAGCATTTAATGGCTTAGATGGTTATTTTGATTTAAATGTTTCTCGAACCGGAGAAAGAAAATCATCTGTAACGAATCCTGTAGATCAGCCAAGATATACTCTTGCAAATCTTTCAACATCAATATCCTCAGATAATTGGGAGGGTGTTTTTTATATTGATAATCTTACGGATCAACAGGCTGTTATCTGGGAATACCAAGGTTATAGACCTGAAACTAAATTTACAAATAGACCAAGGGAAACCGGTATAAGACTAAAGTATAAATTATAGACTTTAGAGTACTTCTCTTAGTTTCTTTATATAGGAAGGTTTTGTTCTGCAGCAACCTGCAATTATCGTAGCACCTTTTTCAACCCATTTTATTGCTTCTTCTGCGTATCTATCTTCATCGATTTCTTTAGCAGCTGACCTATGATCACTTTCAGGGTTTTTAGTTAAATTTAAATTTTTAGTATCGGGAGATATTAATTCAGGATTCGCATACCCACCAATAGGTTTCGACGTTATTTCATTCATTGATGCTAAAGCTTCGGTAATCAAATTAGCTCCACAACAGTTGACTAGGTAGGCATCTGCTCTAAGATCTTTAATTGCATTACAAGCATCAACTATATTTTCTCCACTAGGCAAGAGATTCACTCTGTTACCCATAAGAGTCCAGCTTAACCAGACTTCTGCATTAGAATTTTGTACACATGACAGAGCGCATTCCGCTTCTAAAATGCAAGACATTGTTTCACATATGACAATATCAACTTCTCCTTCCAAAATAGATGCAATCTCAGAATACTGTTCAATCATTTTGTCTTTATCTTGAATTAAATCAGCCCTGTAACTGGTTTCTAAAGGGGGTAAGGAACCTGCAAGTTTTACATCTTTATTAGATTCCTTAATTGCCTGCTTTCCTAGTTCTATAGATTTTAATGTTAAATCAATTAATTCATCTCCTCTATTAACCCTCTCCAATAAAGGTCGGGTTACTGCATAATTATTAATGGTTATAAAGTCACTGCCAGCTTCTATGTAATCTAGATGAACTTTTTTTATTTCTTCTGGGTGTTCGGTTAAAGATAAGGCTGACCATATTGATTCTGTATGAGAAGGAACTTCAATTCCTCTATCTCTTAATTCCGTCCCTACGGCTCCGTCTCCAATAATTATATTACTCATAATGCCTCTATTAAATAGTCTAAAACTTGATTTGGATTTTCAGTCATAAGTGTATGTCCAGAGTCTTTAATTATTTTCACATCAGGATCTTTAAAATTTTCTATAAGATCAGATGCTTTCCTCGTAGGGGTTAGAAAATCATTCGATCCTAAGATTAACTGTACTTTAGAAGAAACTTTTTTTGCTTTTTCCAGACCATTCTCAAAATTACTGCATGCTAGGAGATCATTATAAATAACTCCTTCTTTTGATTTTTGCATTAATCTTCTTGTAGATTCTGTCATCCACATGCCAGGATTATTGTTCCTTCCTATACGAGCTCGATTGCTATAACCCATAAAGGTAAGTATATCGATAGCTTTTTGGACATCAGATTTAGCAAATTCTAATAATTGATCATTTACCTGCATAGGAAATGCAGTTCCTATTAGAGACATAGATTTAACTCTTTCAGGTTGAGAAGATGCCATTTCTAAGGCTATAAGAGATCCCATACTATGACCAACGACTGAGAAGTGCATTATTGAATGATTATCTAAAAATTCGTAAAGATTATTTGAAAATTCAGATATAGAAGAAATAAGCTTTCCAGGACTTTTACCATGTCCAGGTAGATCAATTGCTAGTACTTCTCTTTCTTTTCTTAAAAAGTATCTAACAGGTAGAGTCCATACAGAATGATCCATGCCAGTGCCATGAATAAAGATAATAGGCTCGCAACCCTTCTTTATTTCTTTAGTGGGATAATGAAACATTATTATTTAGTTGAATAAGTTAGTGCTTCGTCTAAGTCTTCAATGAGATCTTGAGAATCTTCAATTCCAATAGATAAACGTATGGTAGATTCAGTAATACCAGCTTTTTTAAGATCTTCAGTATTCATTCTGTGATGGGTAGTACTAGCAGGGTGTATCACTAGCGACTTTGCATCACCAACATTAGCTAAATGAGAAAATAAATTTAATTGTTCTATAAATTTTTTACCTGTTTCTATATTTCCATTTAATTCAAAAGTAAATACAGCTCCACATCCATCAGGCAATAATTCTTTAGCTAATTCATGGTCTGGATGATCATCCAGTTCTGGATAACATACACTTTTAACTGACTTATGAGTATTTAAGAAATTAACTATATCTCTTGTATTTTTTATATGTCTTTCCATTCTAAGATTTAATGTTTCCATTCCTTGTAAAACTAAAAATGCAGTATGAGGACTCATGCAAGCACCAAAATCACGAGCTCCTTCTTTTCTTGCTCGATTTATATAAGCAGCAGGACCAAACTCATTAACAAAATTCATACCATGAAATCCTTCATAAGGCTCCGTTAAAACTTTAAATTTTGATGAGGTAGTCCAGTCAAATTGACCACTGTCAACCAAGAGGCCTCCTATTACAACACCATGACCAGAAAGAAATTTAGTTGCAGAATGGAATATTAAATCAGCTCCTAAAGAAAAGGGTTTCATTAGATAAGGTGTAGTAAAAGTAGAGTCTACCAATAATGGGATATTGTGGTCGTGAGCTAATTTAGAAATTTTAGGGATATTCATAACATCCAGCCCTGGGTTTCCAAGTGTTTCTCCAAATATAAGTTTGGTATTTTTCTTGATATTTTTCTTAACTTCACTTGTGTTTCTTAAATCAACAAACGTAGTGTCAATACCAAATCTAGGCAGTGTATATTCTAATAAGTTATGACTTCCACCATATAAAGATTTAGAAGCAATTAAATGAGATCCTTTTTCAAGAATAGTAGTAATAGCTAAAACAAGGGCAGCTTGTCCGCTAGAAGTTGCGATAGCTCCAATACCTCCCTCTAGAGCGCTGATTCGTTCTTCAAGCACAGCATTTGTGGGGTTTGTTATTCTTGAATAAACATGTCCAGCTCGTTCAACGTTGAATACTCCTGCAGCAGTTTCTGTATCAGGAAAAACAAATGAAGAAGATTGGTATATAGGAGTTGCTCTTGCTCCAAAATCTGAATCAGGTCTTTGACCGGCATGCAGTGAAAGAGTATCAGGTTTTAGATCTTTTGGTTTTTTCATTTGTCTATTGTATTAATTCTCGATAAATAGATATAGCCATTAATGGATAAATTAACATTAAGGGCAGTGAGGTAATTAAAATAATATCCAAGGCCACACTATGATCAGAATAAATAACTAGAGCTGCAGGGAGAATACCTAAGATCAGAGCCCAAAATAGTCTTAATTTTTTATCAGGTTCTTTATTTTCATTAGAAGTTTTTAAAACATGATAGGAGATGACATAAGACATTGAGTCATAAGAAGTTGTAACAAAAATAATAGTGATTAAACAAAATATAAAAATCATAAACGTTTCTAAAGGCAAATTCTTTACAACAGCAATTGCCGTATCAGCATGACCAACAGAATTCATACTCTGTAAAACTGCAAATTCTCCTGAAAGCTCTAGATTCATAGCAAAGCCACCAAGGATCATATAAAAAAGCCAAGTTCCAAGTGTTCCGAATAGCAACATACCTAAGATTACTTGTCTCAAAGATCTGCCTTTAGAAATTCTAGCTATAAATAATCCCACAAGTGGACCAAAAGCAACCCACCAAGCCCAATAAAATATAGTCCACTCTTCTGCAAATTCTGATTCTTCCGAAATACCAAGTGTGCTCATATCCCAAAAATTAGTAATAGAGAAGAGGAGACCAGAAAGAGATGTTTCAATTAAACTTAAAACATTAGTAGAAAAAATAATGATTAATAAAAAGAACAATGCTAGAAGTAGATTGAAATTACTTAATTTTTTAATACCTTTGTCTAGACCTTTATAGACACTATATCCAAAAAGACTTACACACAAACAAATTACTAGAATATCTAAATATAAACCATTGTTTATATTGAATATTTCAGAGAAACCAGAAGAAAGCATGGGAATATAAGATCCTATTGTTCCTCCAGCCGCACCAACTGTTGCAAGTATAAAAATTAAGTCAATAAATCGTCCAAATAGAGTACTTTCTATATTTGGAATGCCTAGTCCACTTAGACTTGAACTCAATCTTAGCGAGTTAAGTTTATATTTATAGAAGGCTATAGAAAGGGCTATAGCGGGTATTCCATATATAGACCAAGCACTGATTCCCCAATGGAATAATCCATAGGCAGTAGCTAGAGAAAAGGATTCTTCTGAATAGGGCATAACATCAAAAGGAGGGTTACCTACATAATAGGACCATTCAACACCTGACCAATAAATAATACCTCCTCCTATTCCTGAGCAAAACAGCATGCCTACCCAACTTAGGTACGAGAATTCTGTTAGTGCTTCATCTCCACCAAATTTATAATTTCCAAATTTTGAAATACATAAGAAAATTAAGAAAAAAAAGCAAAATAATGTAAGTATTAAATAAGATGATCCAAAAACACTGACAATTGATTGATAAGTTAAATCAATAGTTCTTTTTGCAAATTCTGCATCATAGAAAATAAAAGTAGCTATAAAAAAAACAGAAAACAAACTTAAGCACAAGGTTATCTTATCTACGCCTAGTCTATCTAATTGGTTGTTTAGTGCATCCACAGATGAAGCATAACCTTGACTAAGCTAAAATGTAAATGTGAAAAAAGAATCAGATAATCAAGTAAGTATAGAAACAGCTTATAAAAATGCTGCTGATTTATTACAAAAAGGGGAATTTAATTTAGCTGAACAGCAGCTTTCAGAAATTCTAAAGAAATATCCTGATGACCCAAATGCTTTAAGGCTGAGTGGGGTATCTAGCTTAGAACAAAATAAACCAGAGGTTGCACTTATACCTTTGCAAAAGGCTGTAAAAGTAGCACCCGAATTTCGCCAAGCACATGAAAATCTAGCATTAGTCTGGACTAAGCTAGGAGATTTAAATAAAGCTGAAATTTCTTTAAAGAAAAGTCTAGAAATAGACCCTTCTAATTTTACTAATTGGAAGTCCTTAGGGGACATACTTTCTGATCAAGGAAAAGAAGAAGAAGCTGATAAGGCATACAAGAACGCTATTTCAACAGATAAAAAGTATCTTGATCTACAGAAGGCTATGAGCCAGGTACAAAAAGGAAATCTGGGAGAAGCTGAAAAAATATATAGAAGCATTTTATCTGATGATCCTAATAATGTAGATGCATTAAGACTTCTAGCACTTCTTGCATCAAGAACTGGAGCTATTGACCAAGCAATAAACATGTTAGAGAACTGCATCAAGATAGCTCCGGACTATGCTTTAGCATGGGAAAATTTAGCTAAATTGTATAGGCAGAAAGATGATCCTGACAGCCTTCAAAAAGCTGCTAATTGTTTTATTAAAGCAACAGAATTAAGACCAGACTGGGCTGAAGGTTGGGCGGGACTAGGAACAATGCAGACACGTAGTTCCCAACACGAAGAAGGCATAATTTCTTACAAGAAATCAATAGAGCTAAAAACCAATCAGCCAAGAGTTCATTTGAGTTTGGGACATGTATATAAGACTACAGGCAATCAAGAAGAATGCATAAGTTCTTATAAAGATGCTATTAAATATGATGAAAACTTTGGAGAAGCTTATTGGAGTTTGGCGAATTTAAAGACCTATAAATTTAATACCAGAGAAATAGTTCAGATGGAAAAAAGAGTAGATTTACCAGAAGTACCTGAACGTGAAAAAGTGCACTTCTTATTTTCTTTGGGTAAAGCTTTTGAAGATGCCGGTAATTACGATAAATCCTTCAATTTTTATAAAAAAGGAAATGATTTAAATAGAGGAAGAACTACTTATGATCCTAAGGCTATAGAAGCTTTATCAGACAGATTAAAGTTATTTTTTACTAAAGATAAATTTGAAGAGCATAAACCATCTGGTTGTAATTCAGGTGCACCAATATTTATTGTAGGACTACCTAGATCTGGCTCTACTCTTGTGGAACAAATTCTTGCTTCACATTCTAAAGTTGAAGGCACTATGGAATTGCCCAATATTATGAACATTGCAAGAAAGTTGGGTAATAGTTCTAAAGATAGAACTGCTTATCCAGAAATAATAGAAACTTTACAGGGTTCTGATTTAACTCATTTAGGAGAAGCTTTTATTAAAGAAACTGAATTTCTTAGAACAGGCAAGCCACATTTTATTGATAAAATGCCTAATAACTTTAGTCATATAGGTTTACTTAAATTAATTCTTCCCAATGCCAAGGTTATAGATGCTAGAAGAAATCCAATGGATACTTGTTTTAGTTGCTATAAACAACTCTTTGCAAGGGGGCAGGCTTTTACTTATGATCTTTCAGAAATTGCACGTTACTACGTAAATTACGTCAATCTTATGGATCATTGGAATAAAGTTCTTCCTGGATATGTTTTTAAAATTCAACATGAAGCTCTTTTACAAGATCAAGAAGGAATTACTAGAGATTTATTAGAATTTTGTGAATTGGATTTTGAATCTTCTACTTTAGAATTTTATAAAACTGAAAGGGCAGTTAAAACAGCAAGTTCAGAACAAGTGAGACAACCTATTAATACCAAAGGCCTAAACCAATGGAAAAATTTTGAGAGTCATTTAAATGACCTAAAACACTATCTTGCACCAATTGAAAACTAGTTTTTTAAATAGGTATGTATACAATACGCGCCTCTTATGAGCACTAAACAAATTAAAAAGATTGTACTAGCTTATTCTGGTGGTCTAGATACTACTGTGATCCTTCACTGGTTAAAAGAAACCTACAACGCAGAAGTTATTACTTTTACTGCTGATATAGGTCAAGATCATAACCCTGATTTAGTTAAGAAAAGAGCTAATGAAATTGGAGCAAGTAAAGTAATCCTGGAAGATTTAAAAGAAGAATTTGTTAAAGAATATGTCTTTCCAATGTTTAGAGCCAATACGCTTTATGAAGGTGAGTACTTGCTCGGCACATCAATTGCTAGACCTTTAATAAGTAAGCGAATGATAGAAATTGCTGAAGAAGAAGGCGCTGATGCTATTGCTCATGGAGCAACTGGAAAGGGAAACGATCAAATTAGATTTGAGATTGGAGCTTATTCATTAAACCCTTCAATAGCAGTGATAGCGCCGTGGAGAACGTGGGATTTTGTTTCTAGAGCTGATTTGATTGATTACTGTAAAAAAAATCAAATAAATATAGATGCAGACCCAGATGAACCTATGTACTCAACTGATGAGAATATTTTGCATACATCGTATGAAGGAGAGATTTTAGAAGATCCATCTATACCGGCACCTGAATCTATTTGGCAGAGAACTTCTTCATTAAAGGAAGCTCAAGATTCAGAAGAAGAAATTACCATAAATTTTAAAAATGGGGACCCTGTTGGCCTGGATGGTAAAGACTTAGATTCTTCTCAACTTTTAGAAACTTTAAATATTATTGCAGGAAAACATGGAATCGGGAGACTAGATCTCGTAGAAAATAGATTTACAGGCATGAAATCGAGAGGGTGTTATGAGACACCTGGAGGGACACTTTTACTTAAAGCTCATAGGGCTATAGAGTCTCTTGCATTGGATGCACAAACAGGTCATTTAAAAGATGAACTAATGCCTAAATATGCTCAACTAATTTATGATGGGTTTTGGTGGAGTCCTGAGAGGGAAGCTTTACAAGCGTTCATCGACAAAACACAAGAACTAGTAACGGGTTCGGTAAAACTTGGCTTATATAAAGGAAATATAATTATTAAAGAAAGAACATCTCCAAATAGTCTTTACGATCCAAAAATCGTAACTTTTGAGGATGATGAAAATACTTACAATCAGTCAGACGCAACAGGTTTTATAAAGATTAATTCTTTAAGGTTGAAAGCTAACGCTAAGAGAAAAAAAGAGGATTAATCTGAGACTCCTAATTTTCTTTGCAATTTAGTATTTGAAGTAGTGTAAGCAAAAGGCACCTTTTCTCCTGGGTGACTTCTTCTATAAGCTTCTTGTACTGCTAATGTGGTTTCATGGAATCCACACAGAATTAGATCTAATTTACCCGGATAGTCATTTATATCTCCAACAGCAAATATTCCCTTAGAGCTAGTTTGATAATTTTCAGTATCTACTGATATCTTTTTATCTGAAAGCTCTAAATTCCAATCAACTATTGGCCCTAATTTCTTATTCAAACCAAACAAAAACAAAATTTCATCACAGTCTAAGTTCTCTATCTCTTTTGTTTCAAAATTCTTAATTGAGACTCCAGTAATCTTTTGATCAAAAATTAGTTTTTCTATTACAAAGGGGGTTTTGAGGTCTACTTGTCCAGTTTCAACTAGTTCTCTCATTTGAGCTTCTGTATTAGGAACCCCTCTAAATGCATCTCTTCTATGAACTAATCTTAATGAATTAGTAATGTCTGCAAGCTCAACTGTCCAGTCCAAAGCGCTGTCTCCACCTCCAAATATAATAAGATCTTTATTTTTGTATTTATTTTTATCTTTTACTGAGTAAGAAACACCTTCATCTAAAAATTGATCAGGGTTTTCTATATTTGGAGGTCTTCTAGGTTCAAATGATCCAGCTCCTGCCGCAATAAACAAACTTTTCGCTATAAAGACATTTTTTTCAGAAGTAGTTACTTTCCAAGATGATATTTCTTCATCCGCAATTTCTTCTAATGAGTTAACTCTTTGATTAAGATGTATTTCATGTTTAAAAGGCTTAATTTGTTCTAAAAGGGCATTTACATGCTCTTGGGCTGTTTGGTAGGGAACACCAGGGATGTCATAAATAGGTTTACCAGGATAAAGTTCAGAGCATTGTCCTCCCACTTTATCAAGGTTATCTATTAAAACGCATTCTAAACCTAGAAGACCGGCTTCAAAGACTGTAAAGAGTGCTACAGGACCAGCGCCAACTATAATTATATCTGTTTTAGTTTCCATGCTATCTTACTTGCATTCCTGGCTTAGCGCCTTGGTCTGGAGAAAGTATAAAAATTCCAATTTCATCATCTCCTGCAGCTAATATCATACCTTCTGAAGTGCCAAATCTCATTTTTCTGTGTTTTAAATTATTAACACAAATTACCATTTTATTTATTAAATCCTCAGGCTCATAAGCCTGCTTCATGCCAGCGAAAACAGTTTTATTGCCTAATTCACCTAAATCCAATTCTAATTTAAGCAATTTATCAGCTTCTTCAACAGCTTCTGCTTCTTTGACTTTAGCGACTCTTAAGTCTAATTTCATAAAATCTTCTATTGTTATTTCAGACATTTTTTAATTCCACCAATTGATAAATTTGTTCATCTTCAATTCTAGTTAATAGAGGTTTAAATTTATTTATTTTATGCCCTAATAAAGGCTTCTTAATACATTTCCAACTAGGTTTTTCATTTAAAAAAGTAAATGATTTTTCAGCCAACTTAGGAGTTACTGGCTCTATCATAATCATTAGAATTCTATAAAGGTTCAATGAAGTACTACATATTTGATGAACCAACTCTAAATTCTTTTCATCTTTGATAAGTTTCCATGGTTCCATTTTATCAATATATTGATTAGCCTTATCAGCAAGACTCATAATTTCTCTCATAGCTTTATTCAGTTCTAAATTTTCATAATGATGAGAAATATCTTCAGACTTATGTACAAAATCATTAATTAAATCTAAATCTTCGACTTCTTTTGCTAATGTATTTTTAAAATGTTTGTTTAAAAAATTAGCGGATCTACTGGCTATATTTACTAATTTATTAACCAAATCAGCGTTTACCTTTTGTTTGAGATCTTCTAAGTTTAGATCTATATCGTCAACTCCTGTACTTAATTTAGAAGCAAAGTAATATCTCAAATATTCTGGATCTAATACACTTACAAAATCATCAGCTGATATAAAATTACCTCTGGATTTAGACATTTTTTCTCCGTCAAGAGTTAGAAAGCCATGAACAAACACTCCTGAAGGTTTCTTAAAATTAGCTTTTGATAACATAACCGGGAAGAAGAGTGTGTGAAAGTACATTATATCTTTACCAATAAAGTGATAAATTTCAGAATTAGACTCCGGATTCCAGAAA
>CACDOC010000031.1 GCA_902554355.1 uncultured SAR86 cluster bacterium
CTGTAGGGGGCGATGCTCCTATTTCAGTACAAAGTATGACCAATACTTTAACCACTGATGTAAAGGCAACTGTAAAACAGATTAAACAATTAGAAGAGGCAGGTGCAGATATAGTAAGAGTTTCAGTGCCGGATAAAGAATCTGCTGAGGCTTTTAAGAAAATTAAGAAACAAGCAATTGTACCTTTAGTTGCAGATATACATTTTGATTACATGATGGCTTTAGAGGCAATTAAGGGTAAAGCTGATTGCATAAGAATTAATCCAGGTAACATCGGTAAAGAAGAAAAGATAAAAGAAGTCATTTCAGCTGCTAAAGACAATGGAGTGCCAATCAGGGTTGGAGTAAATGCAGGTTCGTTAGAAAGAAAACTTCAAATTAAGTATGGAGAACCAACACCCGATGCACTGGTCGAGTCAGCATTAAATCATGTAAATATTTTAAAAAAATTAAACTTTGATGACTTTAAGTTAAGCATTAAAGCTTCAGATGTTTTTATGACTATAGAAAGTTATAAAAAAATATCGAAACTTATTGATCAACCTCTACATTTAGGGATAACTGAAGCAGGTGGCTTTAGATCGGGAACTGTAAAATCTTCTGTAGGTCTCGGTTCGCTTCTTCTAGAAGGCATAGGTGATACCATTAGAATTTCCCTTGCTTCAGATCCTGTAGATGAAATTAAAGTAGGGTGGGATATCCTAAAAAGCTTAAAAATAAGATCTAGAGGTATAAATTTTATAGCCTGCCCTAGTTGTTCGAGAATGAATTTTGACGTTATAGGTACTATGAATCAATTAGAGTCTAGATTGGAAGATATAAAAGAAGATCTAGATGTTGCTGTGATAGGTTGTTACGTAAATGGACCTGGAGAATCTAAGCATACAACTATAGGAGTAACAGGAGGATCGCCTAAAAATTTAATATATATTGATGGAAAACCAGATCATAAAGTAGATAGTAATGAACTTGCAGAACACCTAGAAGGTCTAATTAGAGATAAAATAAAGAAAAATAAAGAACAAGAAAGTAACCTAATTTTAAAAAGTTAACCCATGTCAAAGATTACATCAGTCAGAGGAATGAATGACCTTCCGCCAGAAGAGGTCAGGGTGTGGACTATTGCTGAAGAAACAATTAAGAATGTTTTTAATTCTTATGGGTATGAAGAAATTAGATTTCCGATAGTTGAGAAAACTGAATTATTCACAAGATCCAATGAATCAGCAGATATAGTTACTAAAGAAATGTATACCTTTGATGATAAGGGAGGTGATAGCATTTCGTTGCGTCCAGAAGGAACAGCAGGTTGCGTGAGAGCAGCTATAGACAACGATCTTGTTAGAATTGATTGTCCGAGGCTTTGGTACCAAGGTCCGATGTTTAGATACGAGAGGCCACAAAAGGGAAGATCTAGACAATTTCAACAATCAAGCGCAGAAGCATTTGGAATTAGATCTGCTGAAATTGATGCTGAATTGATAATTCTTTCTTCAAGAATATGGAAGGAATTAGGAGTCATAAGTAATCTCAATCTTCAGATAAACAATATAGGCGATGAAGAGACCCGTCAGTCTTATGCTAAATCTTTACAAAATTATTTTAAGAAATATGAAAGGGATTTAGACGAAGATTCATTAAGAAAGTTAAGCGAAAACCCTCTAAGAATATTAGATTCTAAGTCTGAATCTATTCAAGGTTTATTAAAAAAGGCCCCTGATATTTCAGAGTTTATATCTAAAGAATCTAAAGACGAGTTTAGTGAACTAATGAGCATACTTGAAGATGCTGGAATCAAATTTTCTATAAATACTAAACTGGTGAGAGGTTTAGATTATTACAATCAGACAGTTTACGAGTGGAAGTCAGATCTATTAGGAGCCCAAGATACAATATGTGGAGGAGGAAGATACGACAATTTAGTTGAAGAATTAGGAGGAAAACCATGTCCTGCAACAGGATTCTCTATCGGCATGGAACGGTTAATTCTCTTAATGAAAGAAACTTTAGAACTTGATATAGATAATAAGAATATAGACTTATTTTTTGTATGTTTATCAAAAGAAAGTATTCAAAAAGCTATAATGTACTCTGAATCTTTAAGAGAAAAGATTTCTAAAATTGGTATAAGAATCAATATGGGCCTTGAAGGAGCAGGATCTCAGTTCAAGAAGGCTGATAAGTCTAGGGCTATGTTCGCTCTTATTTTGGGCGATGAAGAATTAAAAAATGACACTATCTCATTGAAGGATCTAAGATCTAAATCTGATCAAGAGACACTTTCATATGATGATTTAGAGAAAAGAATAAACAAAACCTATAAATAGAATTAAATATGGCTAACTTTTTTTCAGCTTCGCAAGAAGAGCAACAAGAGATACTTTTATCTTTCTGGCATAGATTTAGATTCCTAATAATTGGATTCTTTGTTCTTTTAATAGTTTTTATTGGCACAAGAGACTACATAAAGGATTCAAGGGAAGATAGGGAATTAAAAACGTCACTTCTCTTTCAAGACTATTTAGAGTCTGATGAAGATATGCCTGTATCTGGTGCTGAGCTCTTAAAAACTTATCCGGAAAGCTTATATTCAGATTTTGTGAGATTAAATCAAGCAAAAAAAGAATTCACGAATGGTGATATAGAAAAAGCTGAAGGTCTATTAAAGTTAGTAATCGATAGGTATTCTAATTCTTCAGAAGCTTTTAATCCTCTAGTTGCTGCTGCTCAAACTAGGCTATGCAGGATTTATATCTCAAAAAAAGAATATCAAAAAGTTTTAGACACCTTATCTAATTTATCAGTATTAACTGCTACGCTTCTTGAACTGAAAGGAGATGCTGAAAATGAATTGGGTCAATATGAGTTGGCAAGAGTCAGTTATATGAGAGCTTTACAAAATTCTCCAAGTCAAACTAGCAGAGCTCTCATAAATATGAAAATCTCCGATTTAGAAGGAGAAAAAATTGAATAATTTTAGATTTCTACCTTTATTGTTTTTTATGATATTGCTTAACGGGTGTTCTGCATTCGGATGGCTTAAATTTTGGGACAGTGAAGACGAAGAAGAAGGACCAGCTGAACTTTTTTCCATTAACCAATCTATAAAAATTTCGACTGATTGGTCGGAATCTTTTAATAATGGAAATAATTTTGGAAGATTAATTCCTTCTGTTTACGAAGGAAAAGTTTACTTTATTGGTTCTGAAGGATATCTAGCTTGCTTGGATGTGGAATCTGGTAAGGTTGAGTGGTCTAAAAGCACAGATGACATAGTGTCTGGTGGTGTTGACGTTAATTTTAAGACCATAAGTTATGGAACTCTGGATGGCGATCTAGTCGTCTTGGATTATAGGGATGGAAAAGAGCTCTGGAGATCAAAGACTTCTAGTGAAATACTCTCTCCTCCAGTTACAGATGGAAATATGTTAATTGTTCAAACAATGGATGGAAGGATTGCTGGGTATGATTTTAAATCAGGACAAAGACTATGGTTTCACCAGACAACCCTTCCAAGATTAACCTTAAGGGGCACATCAAGGCCTTACATAAACCAAGGATTTATATTTACTGGTTTTGCTAACGGAAAAGTAGCAATGATTTATCCTGATTCCGGAGCTATAAGGTTTGAAATACCTGTAACTATTAACGAAGGGAAGTCCGAATTAGAAAGAATCATAGACATTGATGGAAGATCTTTGATAACTAATGATATTCTTATAGCAGCTTCTTACCAAGGAAATATAACTGCTATAAATTTAAGAGAAGGAAGGCCTGCGTGGCAAGAAGATATATCTACAATCAATGATTTAACATCTAATGGAAACAGAGTTATTGCCGTTGATGAAAAGGATATCGTTAAAGCTTTTGGAATCGCTACAGGTGCAATTCTTTGGGAGCAGAATGACTTAAAGTTAAGAAAATTAACTTCCCCTGTATCTATTAGAAATTTTGTAGCCGTTGGTGATTTAGAGGGTTACGTGCATCTTTTGGATGCGAAGAATGGAGATTTTTTAGGAAGGAAAAAGATATCTCGAAAACCAATCCTCGAGCTTGCTTCAGAAAGGGATTATCTTCTTGCAGTAGATCAATCAGGTAAGCTTTTTAAACTTTCTTTAAATTAAAACAATACTAGTTATTGTTCCGTACCAATGTCTTCAGTAATTGCAATTGTAGGTCGACCTAATGTAGGTAAGTCCACTTTATTTAATATCCTTACAGGCTCTAAGTCAGCCATCGTTGCTGATTTTTCCGGTCTAACGAGAGATCGTAAATACGGAAAGGTTAAAGACTCCTCTTTAGTGTTGATTGATACCGGCGGAATTAGTTTGGAAGAAAGTGATATGTCTGATGCAATAAAGAAACAAACTGAGAACGCTATAGAAGAGGCTGATATGATTTTCTTTATAGTTGACGCTATAGAGGGTCTTTTGCCTTTAGACGAAGTGATAGCGGATTTACTAAGAAAGCAAAATAAAAGAATAGCCCTGATTATCAACAAAGTAGATAACAGTAAAATCGAAGACTATTCAGTTGAATTTGAAAAACTAGGGTTTGGTGAATCTGTAAAAGTTTCTGCAGCTCACAATATGGGCTTTTCTGAAATTAGAACAATATTAAACGACCTCGAAGATTTCGAAGAATCTAGCGACTCTTTTTCTTCTTCAGATTCGTTAAAAATTTCTATAATCGGAAGACCTAATGCAGGAAAATCTACCTTAGTTAATCAATTGCTTGGCGAAGAAAGAGTATTGGTATCTTCTGAATCAGGCACAACTAGAGATTCGATTGAGGTGCCTTTCGAACTTGATTCAAAAGCAATAACTTTGATTGATACTGCTGGAATGCGCAGAAAAAGGTCAATTAAAGAAGAAACAGAGAAGTTTTCTGTTTCGAAATCAGTTGAATCCATAAAAAAAGCCAATGTAGTGGTTTTATTATTGGATTCTTCTGAGAGTATTGTGGATCAAGATATACATTTACTTGGACTTACATTGACGATAGGAAGACCGGTAATAATAGCTGCTAACAAAATAGATCTTTTAGATAAGGACATGAAGTTAGAGCTTGAAAGTAATATCAAGCGAAAGACTAGATTTGCGCAATACCTAGAACCTCATTTTATTTCTGCTAAAAAGGGGACAGGAGTAAAGAAGCTCTTAAAAAAAGCTCAGAAAGCTTATAACACCAGTATTAAAGAGTTAGACACTTCAATCCTAAATAAATTACTAAAAGAAGCAGTATTTAATCAACAACCGTCTATGTCTGGAAGGTTTAGACCAAAACTACGATATGCTCATGCTGGAGGTAAGAACCCCCCCAAGATTGTAATACATGGTAATAATTTAAAAGAATTGAAAGAATCGTATACAAAATATCTAGAAAACTTCTTCAGGAATAAATTAAATTTAGGTGAAACACCTCTTTCAATTTTATACAAAGAACAAACTAACCCTTTTAAAAATAAACCTAATAAACTATCGGAAAGACAATTAAAAAAAAGAAGAAGAATAGTAAAGAGAAGGAAAAAATAGAAGCATGATTAAATGGCATCTAAAATTTCTGTTAATCTATAGCTTGGTCTCTTCACTTAATCTAATAAACGCAGAAACATTGAAGAATAAAGTTCCAGTACCAAAGAAAGTTCCAGTCACTTTTGAAGCTCATGGAGTCAAGAGAGTGGATAATTATTACTGGATGAGAGATGACACTAGAAAAGATTCAGAAGTGATTTCTCATTTAGAATCTGAAAATCAATATCTTGAAAATTGGTTTGAATCTGGTCCAGATTTGAGAGATACGTTATTTGAAGAAATTACTGACAGGATTCCAAAAAAGGAAGATTCCGTTCCAGTCCGGCTTAAAAATTACGAATATTTTAGAAGGTATGAACCAGGAAATGAGCATGGGATTTACATTAGAAGAAAAAATAAGAATGCAAAAGAATTTATTTTAATTGATGTCAACGAATTAGCTAAAGGCAGTGAGTTTTACCAGTTAGCTAATTGGAGTATTTCTCCTAATGAAAATCTAATGGCTTACGCTGAAGATACCACTGGTCGAAGAGAATACACCATCAAATTCAAGGATCTCGTTACTGGAGAAACATACAAAAAGGTATTATCTGATAGCTCTGGAGATATGGCTTGGTCTTCTGATGGCAAATATTTATTTTATGTTTTAAGGAATAAAGAAACTCTTTTACCTTTTAAGCTTTTTAGGCACAAAATAGGATCTTCTCAAGAAGATGATGTCTTGGTATACGAAGAAAAGGATCCAACTTTTTATCTTTCAGTTGGAAATTCTAGATCAATGCAATTTATTGAAATAAATATTTCATCTACTACAAGCTCAGAAGTGAGACTTATTGATTCTGAATTTCCTAAAGAATCTCCTGTTATTTTTTTAAAGAGAGAATTAGATCATCTTTATTCAATTGAACATGATCCAGAAAGTGATCGTTTCTTAGTTGAAACGAATTGGCAAGCAAGTAACTTTAGATTGATGTCAATCGATATAAATAATTCTGCTGATAAAAATCAATGGAAGGAATTGATTCCCCATAGAGAAAATGTACTTCTTCAATCTGCTTTAGCTTTTCCAGATCACCTGGTAATTATGGAAAGAGAAAACGGATTAAGAAATTTAAAAATAATTACTAAAAAAGACAGTTCTGAGAAATCTATTAATTTTAATGATCCTTCTTATAATGCTTATCTAGCTGCAAACCCCGAGTATTATTCTGATAAGTTTTATTTTGGTTATTCAAGTCTACGAACTCCAGATAGTTTATTTTCTTCTAAATTGTCTACTGGAAGGAAAAGACTACTTAAGCAGGCTGAAGTTAAAGGACCTTTTTCTAAAAGCGATTACAAAGTTGAAAGAAAATTCATTAAAGGAAGGGATGGAACTTTAGTACCTGTTTCTCTTGTTTACAAAAGAACTACATTTAAGAAAAACAATAATCCATTATTTGTTTATGGCTATGGATCTTATGGTCTCTCTATAGATGCTGGATTTAGTTCAACTAGATTATCTTTATTGGATAGAGGATATGTTTTTGCTATTGCTCATATAAGAGGAGGGCAAGAAATGGGTAGATCCTGGTACGAAGATGGGAAGATTTTTAACAAATTAAATACCTTTTATGATTTTGTCGATGTAACTAAGGGATTGTTGGAAGAGGGCTATGGACAAAAGGGCAGAGTTTTCGCAGGTGGTGGAAGTGCTGGAGGTCTTTTGATGGGTGCCGTTGTCAATATGGAACCAACTTTATACAAAGGGATTATTTCTAATGTACCTTTTGTAGACGTGATCACCACTATGTCTGATCCTTCAATCCCCCTCACTACAGGAGAATATAGCGAATGGGGAAATCCTGAAAACAAAGATGAGTTTGATTACATGATGCAATATTCTCCATACGACAATATAGATAATATAGATTACCCTAGCATTTTAGTTACTGCAGGATTGTGGGATTCGCAAGTTCAATATTATGAACCCGCCAAGTACGTAGCAAAATTAAGAGATTTCACCACAAGCAATAACCCTATATTATTTAAAGTAAATTTGAGTGCAGGTCATAGTGGCGTAAGCGGAAGATTTGAAAGTCTTAAAGAAGTTGCTATGGAGTATGCCTTTTTATTGAGGGTAGATAATTAAGCAATGAATATACGAAGCACGGAAGCTGCTAAAGAAGACTCTAAGATTTTATATAGTTTGATGCTGATAATAATTTTTGTCAGCATGGGTCAGTCTGTTTATTGGCAAACTATGCCAATTATAGGTAGAGAATTTGGTTTTTCAGAGATGGAAATTAATACCGTTGTATCTATCTCTGCTGCTATGTTTATTATTTTCACTCCTTTTTGGGGTAGGCTTAGTGACAGGATAGGAAGAAAGTATGTATTGCTGATAGGTTTAACAGGCTATGTCTTATCCAATGTTATTTTCTTATATTCTGCTTCTATAGGCCTTTTAGGCTATGTATCTGGTTTTTTTCTTCTATTTATACTTTTACTTTCAAGGATTATTAATTCAGCAGTTGGAGCTGCTTCGCGTCCGGCTAGTGGGGCTTATGTGGCTGATGTTACTTCGTTAGAGGAAAGGTCGTCCGGGATGGGTAAATTTGGAGCAGCCAATAACATAGGTACAATTTTGGGACCCGTGCTTGTTGGCTCAATAATAGGAGTTAATATCTTTAATTCAAAGATTGAAGGTTTTAGTCTTTTAACTCCTTTGATTGTTATGTCACTGTTAATGATAGTCGCTGTGATTTTTGTATGGTTATTCTTACCTAATAACAAAAGTCCCAACCCAGATGAATTAAGTTCGGAAAGACCACCTTTGGATAGAAATTTAAAATTACTTCTTGCTGTAGGAATGATAATTTTTTCTGCCTTTGCAATTGTTCAATCAGTCACTGCTTATTATGTGCAAGATAGGTTTTCTTTAACATTAGATGAAACAGCTAGATCTACAGCTTTACTACTTGGAACCATGGCATTGATGGCAATAGTTTCTCAGTTAACTTTTGTTCAAAGGTTTAAAGGATCTCCTTTAGAATTAATAAAGTATTCTATTCCTTTGTTTATTTTAAGTAGTCTTATTGTTGTTTTTTCTCCGTCTTTTACTTACATCTACTTTGGAATGGCTATTATGGGATTAGCCATGGGTCTAGCTTCACCAGGTTATACTGCCTCAGCTTCTTTAAATGCTGATCCTAATAATCAGGGCGCAGCAGTCGGATTAGCAATGGTAGCTCCCGGTCTAGGGTTTACTTTGGGGCCTTTCCTAAGTGGATTTTTATACTCAATTTCTATCAATTTACCTTTTCTATTTATATTGCCTTTGTTCGTAGCAATTCTATTTATCTTGCCAAGACTGAATCCAATAAAGACCAGTTAAAAGGTATTGGTATTTGATCATCTCAGAAACTATAATGTATAGGCTTTGTTTGAGCTCACAAAAGCAACTTCTATAAAAAAGTGACTGAAAAAGATAATAGACCAGTAAACTTAAATTTACTTACAATAAATCTTCCGATTATTGGTATTTCTTCTATTTTGCATAGAATTTCTGGGTTAGCTGTATTTATTTGCTTCCCTTTGCTGGTTTGGCTATTTCATATTTCTTTAGAATCCGAAGAAAGGTTCTCTGATTTACAAAGCTTTTTTCAAGGAACATTCCTGTTCAAGCTGATGATCTTTCTTATTTTTGTAGGTTTTATTTATCATCTATTAGCAGGTATAAAAAAACTCTTAGGAGAAGTCTTTGGTTTAGGGGAAACTTTAAAATCTGGAAATTTACTTACTTGGATAGTTTTTGGACTCACATTTATCTTTTCTGCAATTTTCTTGATGGGCATATTTACTTAGGAGTTCTTTTTTATGCATAAATTAGGGTCAGGGACGAAAGATTTTATTATTATTAGAGTCTGTGCATTTCTTATTCTAATTTATTCAATTTATTTAGCTGCATTTGTGATTTCAAATGATGGAATTAATTTCAATGATTGGTCTTCTTTTTTCCAAAGCCAAATAAATAAAATATTAACTTCAGTTTTCTTTGTTGCTTTTGCAGTTCATACTTGGAGAGGAACATGGGCAATAGCTACAGATTATCTGACCCCAAGGTTCTTTGGGAATTTTAGTAAATACGCTTATTTAATCTTTAGACTTTTTGTTGCTGGAGTTATTGCTTTGGTTTTAACCTGGTCTTTTTTTATAATTTGGTAAGCATATGCTAGTAAATGAATTAATTAACGCTAAAAATATTCCGGTCATGGAGTTTGATGGAATCATTGTAGGTGGCGGCGGGGCTGGAATGAGAGCTTCTCTACAATTAGCTGAATCAGGATTAAACACAGCCGTTATATCTAAAGTATTCCCAACTAGATCGCATACCGTTTCAGCTCAAGGAGGAATAACTTGCGCTATCCAAAGCGATGACCCTGATGACGATTGGAGATGGCATATGTTTGATACCGTAAAAGGTTCAGACTACATTGGAGATCAGGAAGCTATTGAATACATGTGCAGTGAAGGGCCAAAAGCTGTATTCGAGCTTGAACATATGGGGTTGCCATTTTCAAGAACGGAGGAAGGAAGAATTTATCAAAGACCTTTTGGAGGGCAATCAAAGGATTACGGTAAGGGTGGTCAGGCAACAAGAACTTGTGCTGCTGCAGATCGAACTGGGCACAGCTTACTTCATACACTTTATCAAGCTAACCTAAAAGCCGGGACAAATTTTCTAAATGAATGGTTTGCTGTTGATATGGTCTTAAATGCAGACGGTGCCGTTGTTGGGGTTATTGCCTTTGAAATAGAGACAGGAGAGATTTATTACATAAAGTCGAAAGCAACAGTTTTAGCTACTGGAGGTGCAGGAAGAATTTATGCTTCAACAACTAATGCACTCATTAACTCAGGAGACGGTATAGGAATGGCTTTGAGGGCAGGAATGCCGGTCCAAGATATTGAGATGTGGCAATTTCATCCAACAGGCATTCATGGTGCAGGAACCTTAGTTACTGAAGGTTGTAGAGGAGAAGGCGGATACCTTTTAAATAAAGATGGTGAGAGGTTTATGGAGAGATATGCTCCTAACGCAAAGGATTTAGCTAGCAGGGATGTTGTTGCAAGATCTATGGCTCTAGAAATTTTAGAGGGAAGAGGTTGTGGACCGAATGAAGATCATATCTTTTTGAGGCTAGATCACTTAGGTCCTGAAGTCGTACACAAAAGGCTTCCCGGAATAACCGAACTGTCTAAAACTTTTGCTGGCGTTGACCCAGCTGTACAACCTATCCCAGTAGTTCCTACTTGCCATTACATGATGGGAGGTATACCTACTAACATTAATGGGCAGGTTATTACGGTAAAAAAAGGTAAAGATGAAGTGGTAGAGGGTTTGTACGCTGCTGGTGAGGTTGCATGTGTTTCTGTTCATGGAGGTAATAGATTGGGAGGAAACTCTTTATTAGATTTAGTGGTGTTTGGAAGGGCAGCTGGTATTTATATAGAAGAGTCTATGAAACAAGGAGTTGAACTAAAAGATGCTTCTACTGATGATATAGATAAAGCACTAGAACGTCTGAATAAGTTAAATGCCTCAACCGAAGGAGAACAAGTGAGTATACTCAAGGAAAGAATGCAGCAAAACATGCAAAATAATTTTGGTGTATTTAGAACAAAAGATCTGATGGAGAAAGGTATAGAAGATTTATCTAAAGTAAGAGGTGAAGTTGAAAATATGCATTTAAAAGATAAATCAGCAACATTTAATACTGCGAGGATAGAGGCATTAGAAATGCAAAATTTATTTGAAGTAGCTGAGGCCACTGCTATCACTGCAAATACTAGAAAAGAAAGCAGAGGTGCTCACTCAAGAGACGATTATCCTGATAGAGATGATGAAAAATGGTTAAAACATTCAATTTACTTTTCTGAAACTAAAGAAGTCAGTAAAAGGGATGTCAATTATAGGCCTAAAACCGTACAGGCATTTCAGCCAATGGTAAGGAGTTATTGATGAGCCAGGCTATCCCAGTTGAGCAATTAAAATCTTTAACGATGAGTATTTATCGGTTTGACCCTTCCGTTGATGAAAAGCCTTACATGCAAGATATTGTAATTGAGGTACCAACAGATAAAGACATAATGGTTTTAGATGCTTTGCATTTAGCAAAAGACCAAGAACCTTCTTTATCTTATCGAAGATCTTGTAGGGAAGGTGTTTGTGGTTCTGATGGAATGAATATCAATGGGAAAAATGGCTTAGCTTGCGTGACCCCACTTTCAGAAGTTGTTAAAAGAAATAAGCTCACTCTAAGGCCTATGCC
>CACDOC010000032.1 GCA_902554355.1 uncultured SAR86 cluster bacterium
CAGACCCTGAATTAGGCATTTCACCTCCAGTAGTAGCAAATTGTATGTGGATGCTTTCAGATTTTACCTCTACCAATGGCTCTACAGAGGTTGTAGCTGGCTCTCATTTAACCGGAGCACACCCAAATCAAGAAGACCAATCTGGCTACCCAATTATCCAGCCAGAAGCTGATGCTGGAACTTTAATGGTTTTTGATGGAAGGCTTTGGCATGGTACAGGTGCTAATACTGGCAACTCAGATAGATTGGGAGTCTTAACAACATTTTGCTCTCCCCAATTTAGGCAGCAAGAAAATCAGACTTTGGGTCTTGATAGAGATCTTTGGGATCAATGTTCCGAAAAACTTAAAACAAGACTTGGTTTTAAAGTTTGGAATGCATATGGAAGAATTGAAAGCTCCATGGATTATCTGATAGATATTGAACCAGACAGAATTAAAGAACTTAAGCCAAATAAAAAATGAATACCCAAGTAAAAGATTTACCAGTCATGGATTATCCTCCTTTAACCGAAGATTTAGAGGAGGCAAAAGAACATTTAGATTTGTATGGAATGGCTCTCATAAAAAATGTTTTATCTGCCGATGAGGTGCATCAAATGGATAATAGGCTGACTGAGCAATTTCATGGAGAAGAAAAATTTAAAGTAGGATCTAAAGTAAGAGGAGATGAAGGTTTTGGAGTAGAGTCTTCTGAAGAGGAGAAGGTTAGTAGATTAGTTTGGAATCTAATAAATAAAGGAGATTGCTTTCTTAAGTTAATTGATCATCCAAAAATATTACCTTTGATACAACACATCATTGGCGAAAGAGTTTGTCTTTGTTCAATGGGTGCTCACATGAATGGAAGTGGCAATGAAAGAATGGCCTTACATCAAGACCAATGGCCTTTAGTTCCTCACCCCATGAAATTTCCCTTCATGGCCAATGTGATGTATTTAATTTCCGATAATTCTCCGGAAAATGGAGGCACTAGGCTTATACCCGGTTCTCATAAATGGCCTCTACTAGATTATAAGACAGCAAACTCTGAAGAAGTGCAGAAGATGGCGGTCTCTTTAACCGCGCCTAAAGGAAGCGCAATAGTATGGGAAGGTAGGGTATGGCACGGAAATGGTTTGAACAGATCTGGTTCAATTAGAAGTAATATCTCTACGGCTTTTTTACAACCTTGGGTAAAACCTCAGGAGTATCATCAATACAGCGTAAGAGATGAGGTAATAGAAAGATTAAGCGAAAAGCAAAAACATATCCTTGGATTTAGTTCTTTTGGAACTCTAGGTGGCCATGATGGTTCTAGTGTTTCGCCAGCCGAATTTGACCCAAATAGAGAATCTATAGGTATTCTAAAGCCTTAGAAGTTAGTAAATTTATCTAAATGAAAATCAGCATTTCCAAATTGTGAGTCTATAACTAATAGTCTCTTAAAAAAGTGACCAATTCTTAATTCTTCTGTTACGCCCATTCCCCCATGAAGCTGGACGGCATTTTCACCAACAAAAATACCTGATTTCCCTATTAGATGTTTTAAGGCATGAATAGTTCTTTGTGCTAAAACAGGATCTTGAATTGTCTCCATGGTGGCTCTAAACAATAGAGATTTACATTGCTCATATTCCATAAACATATCCACCATTCTATGCTGCAAGACCTGAAAATCAGAAAGCGGGTGATCAAATTGCTCCCTCTGTTGGGTATATTCAACAGTGTCTTTGTAAAGAATTTCCATTGCACCTACAGCTTCAGCACAAACCGCAAGAATTGCATTGTTCGATACAACTCTGAGGATATCAAAACCTTTACCTAATTCACCTATCATTCTTTCTGAACTAACTTCTACATTGTCAAAAGTTATTTCTGAAGCTCTAAGTCCATCAACCGTAGGAAAGTTTTGTAGCTCTATTCCTTTCGTATTTGAATCTACTAGAAATAAGGTAATTCCTTCTTCATCAACCTGCCCGCCACTTGTTCTCGTAACAACAACTATATGATCGGCAGATTCAGCATTTAAGACCATGGATTTTTGACCATTTATAATAAATTTATCTCCTTCTTGACGAGCAGAAGTAGCTACATCTTCTAAATCAAAACGACTTTGCTGCTCTGCATAAGCCAAAGTCATTTGTTTTGAACCTTCAATCAAGCCAGGCAACATTTCTTTTTTTAATTCTTCAGATCCTCCTTTCTGTATGGCTCCTCCACCAAGCACCACATTTGCTATAAATGGTTCTAGAACAAGACCTTTTCCAAATTGCTCCATTATTACTAGAGTATCTATTTGATTACCTCCAAAGCCACCATCTTTTTCTTCGAAGGGAAGTCCTAGCCAACCTAGTTCTGCCATTGAGCCCCAGTATTCTTTGCTATAACCAGGGTCTTTAGAACTTATTTCAACTCTTTTTGGTAGGTCATAATTTTCTTGTACAAAGCGTTCAACACTTTGTTGAATCATTTTTTGTTCTTCAGATAGTTCAAAGTTCATTTTTTTGATCCCTTAGTAAGTCCTAGAACTTTTTTTGCAATTACATCCTTTTGAACTTCGCTAGCTCCCCCATATATTGTGAAATATCTGCTATTCAAATAGCCACCCGTACCGCCTTTAGCAAAAGGATAACCAACACCGCCATCTCCCCATGCTGCAGAATAAATACCGCTAGCTTCAACGGTTAATTTTTGAATCCTTTGTTTAATTTCAGTACCTTTTAATTTTAGTATGGAAGATTCAGGCCCCAATTCTTCACCTGCAGCAGCATTTGCCAAGCTTCTAAGTTCAGTGTATTCAGTAGCCATCAAATCTATTTCCAGTTCAGCTACTTTTGACTTATAGCTCGAATCATCCATTAAGGTTCCGTTGCCTCTTTTAACAGAACGAGCATTGTCTTTAAGTTGTTCTACCTCTACTAAAGACTTAGAAAGACCTGCAAGACCAGTTCTTTCATGTTCAAGCAAGCCTTTAGCATATGTCCAACCTTTACCTTCCTCACCGATCCTGTTTTCTACAGGTACCTTTACGTCAGTAAAGTGAACAGTATTTACAGTATGAGATCCTCCTAAAGTGATAATTGGTTTCACTTCTATACCTTCTTGCTTCATGGGAAATAATAGAAATGTAATACCTTGTTGTTTAATTCCTGAATCATCTGTTCTCGTTAAGCAAAATATCCAATCAGCTACATGAGCTAATGTGGTCCAGATCTTTGAACCATTTACTGTGTAATAAGTGCCATCATCGGACAGAACTGCTTTAGTTTTTAGGTTTGCTAGATCTGATCCTGCTCCGGGTTCTGAATACCCTTGGCACCAATTAACTTTTCTGTCTCTAATATCTGGCATGAATCTATCTTGTTGTTCTTTAGTGCCATACGACATTAATATCGGTGCTAGCATTCCTAGACCAAAGGGTAAATCGAAGGGTATTGCAGCTCTAGCAGTTTCTTGTTCCCAGATATAATGCTGAGTAGGGGTCCAACCAGGACCACCAAATTTAGCAGGCCATTTCGGAACATCCCAACCGCCTTTTTCTCTAGCTTTTTTGAACCAACCTAATCGCCAAGAGAAATAATCTTCTCCGTCTTTTATTTTATTTTCATCGAAGAAAGCCCTGACTTCATCTCTAAACGCTAGGTCTTCTGAACTAAGCTCTATATCCATAATATTCTATTTTTCTTTTATATAAGGAAGCTGAATATTAATTGCTTTTAAAGATTAAAGCTATGTGAAAAAAGGGGAAATATCTAGTTCTTTCATCTATATAAAACTTTTCTGATATAGTCTTATTATGGATTCTTTAATGTTAGTAGCTTTAGTTTCTTTAGTTTTATTTCTGTTCATATACAAACAGATAATTGATCTAAAAAAAGAATTACAAACGGAAAAAAATAATATTAAAGAGTTGGAAGAGAAACTTGTTGCTTTAATAGACAAAGATTACGGCTTCTCAGAAGACCGATATTAGATAAAGAGACAAGGAAGTTGGGTTTGTTAAGAATAGCCTTTTTAAGAAGGCAGGGATGTTTATAAATTATTTATATATAAGAGGTAATTATGAAACCAGTATGTTTAGTTTTAGGTGCGGGAGCAGGAATCGGTGGAACTGTTGCAGCGAAGTTTGCAAGTGAAGGATACCACTCTTATTTATGCCGAAGGACAGATCAAGAAGGATTAGATAAATTAATTAAAGGAATAGAGGACTCGGGTGGTTCAGCATCTGGCTCTTTATTGAATGCAATAGAGGAAGATGTTCTTGAGGAATTAATTACTAAAGTAGAATCTGATGTAGGCCCTATAGAGGTTCTGGTTTATAACTTAGGTGCACAGACTGGAATGAAGCTTCTAAGCAAAACTACTACTAAAGAATTTGAATGGGGATGGAGAATAGCAAGCTTTGGTCTTTTTAGAGTTGCTAAGGTTTTATGTCCTCTTATGGCCGATAGAGGAAAAGGAACCTTTTTAGTGACATCTGCAACGGCAGCAATGAGAGGTAATGCTACGCAACATTCACACGCGGCTGCTATGGGCGCAAGAAGAATGCTATGTCAGTCGCTGAATGCTGAATTTGCATCTAAAGGAATACATGTTGCTCACATAGTTGTTGATGGTGCCGTAGATGCTCCAGATACTTTAGGTAAGATGCTTGGACCTGAAATGTATCAACAGCTAAGAGAAACTAAAGGGATGGAGCATGACGGACTTTTACTGCCTAAAGAAATAGCTGAAACTTATTTTCATTTAGCTCAACAGCATCGATCTGCATGGACTCATGAGCTAGATTTAAGGGCCTTCTCAGACTTGGCTTGGTGGAACCATGCCACTATGCTTGAAGACTAAGCTCTGAATTTACTTATTTGGATATCTTCTTCCCCTAAGTCCGTGTAGTTATCATCAACTCTACCTTGAATATATTCTTTCCAAGTGAAGGGTGTGTACTTAGGATCTTCATCTAAGATTTGCTCTAAGGGTTGAATCACTGCATCTCTTTTAGGGTTATAAAAATATGGAGTGCTATATCTTACTTTTTCAGTTCTCTTAGTCACTCTATGAATTGCCGCCACATATTCATCATTAGTCCATACTTGCATGGCGTCACCTAAATTAACTACTATCGTATCTGCTTCAGGTTCTATATCGATCCAACCAAATTCTTTCGACTTAGTTTGTAAACCTCCAGTCATATCTTGAAGTAAAAGAGTAAGTATTCCAGGATCAGTATGATGATGTAGCGCCATATCCCCTAAATTAGTTATTTTATCTCTAGTACTTTCTTCGATAGGATCATCTACTGGATAGAAGTTTAATCTGGCATTGCTAGTCGAGCCTTCTCCGTTAGGAAGTTGAGAATTATCTGATTTCAAATTTAAAAAAATCAGTTTTAGCGTTTCTTCAGCGACTTCAGAAGCTTTGGAGAAGAAAATTTCCATCGTAGCTCTAAATTCATTACTTTCTGGCCATTGGTTTAAGTCATCCCCATTTAATCTGGGATACATGAAATCAAAAACTTCTTTTAAATCTCTTTTTTGTTTAGTTAATTCTCTATCATAATAACCAAGTGGTATGGTCTCAGTCCTTATGATCTTTAATTTTTCTTCTCTTGGTTGGTCGAAGAACCATTTAGACATCTGCCACATATCATCTATTTCTTTTTGCATACCATGATTCTTTAAAAGGAAAAATCCATGGTCTCTACAGGCTAAATCTAAAAGCTTCATTTGCGACGCATCAGATCCGGCCTTTTGTAAATCTATTGTAGGAACATTAGCTTGATTCATGATCCGTGGCTCTATGAGAAAAATTAATTACACTTTCAAAAGAATGCATTGCTTTTAAAACGTCTAAATCTTGACGTTGACCGCCGATGATTTGGATAGCTATAGGAATATTTGTAGAAGAACTGACTCCGACGGGTACTACTCCTGCCGGGTTCCTAGTCATATTAATTCCCATTGTAAAATCTACCCATGCAGGAGTTTCTTCTCCATTAACAGTTCCGTCTCCTTCTATTTTAGGTGCTTGACCACATGTTCCTGGCGTGATTATCAAAGGAGATTCTTCAAAGGAATCTTCCAATTGCAAGCCAAATTTATGACAAGCATCTATTGAAGAAGCGTAAGAAGCTCCATCCATTTTCATACCCATTTCTATAAACATTCTTAGAAGAGGATCAATTTTTTCATACTCATGTGTTCCTACAAGGTGCTGCTGTCTTCTTGCACAAGCACACGCCCAAAAAACCATCCAAGCATCAACAGGATTTTCATCCCAGATTTTATCTTTTTCAATAATAGTTACCCCTGCATCTTCTAGTGACTTGACTGCTTTTTCGCAGATATCTAGAACCTCTTTGTCTACTGTAGAAAATCCCATGGTAGGTGACCATATGGCGGTTTTAGGCAAATCTCCAGTTAACTGCTTTAACCAGTTAGGGTTACCACCTTCAAGAGAAAAAATATCTGTTGGATCTGCTCCTATAGAAGCATCTAAAGCAAGTGCCGTATCTGCGGTAGTATTTGCCATAGGTCCTTTTACTGTTAATAAACCTGATCCTGGTGGTTTAGGGCCTCCATTAGGAATTCTTCCTTGAGAAGTTTTAATCCCACTTAAGCCGCCTAATACAGAAGGGATCCTTATCGATCCACCTCCATCAGAACCAGTACCTAGAGGAATCATTCCAGAACATAGGGCAGCTGAGGTTCCACCAGAAGAGCCACCTGGAGAATATTCAAGATTCCAAGGGTTTTTAGTAGACCCAAAAGGAGCATTATCTGTTTTACCCTTATGTCCAAATTCAGGCGTATTAGTTTTTCCCAAAACAACACAACCTTGATTTCTTAGTCTTCTCACAAGTATAGAATCTTCCTCGGCAGGATTGTCATTAATATGTAGTTCTGAGCCATAAGTTGTCACAAAACCCTTTGCATCTTCAAGGTCTTTAACTCCTATAGGAATACCAGCTAATAAGCCTATATCTTCACCATTAGAGATTTTTTTATCTAATGTTTCGGCTTGCTTAATAGCGTCTTCACTGTTTAAAGCACAAAACGCATTTATACTGGCATCAAATTTTTCGATATTACTTAAAGCAGATTCGGTAAGTTCTTTTGCCGAAATCTCTTTATTTTTTACCCTTTTTACAAGTTCTGAAATTGAATGATCTCTAAAGTCCATGTCTTTCCCCGTTTTTTCTTATATTATCACTGTTTGATTGAAGGTCACTATTAGTTAGGAAATATTATGGATTTTGAACATACAAAAAAGACCAAGGATTTAATGGCACTAGTTTCAGATTTTATAAATACAAATATAAGACCGTCTGAAAAAAGGTATACAGAAGAAATGGAAGCTTTTAGGGCTGAGGGTGACCCATGGCGTGTGCCTGAGGTGCTTAATGAATTAAAACATAAGGCCAAAGATACTGGTCTTTGGAATTTTTCTTTAACAGGTGATCTTGGATATGGTTTAACTAATTTAGAGTTTGCACCTCTTGCTGAAATGATGGGTGTTGGTTGGACTTCTGAAGTATTTAATTCTTCTGCTCCTGATGCAGGCAATATGGAGGTATTAGATAAATACGGAACTGAACAACAAAAAGAGAAATGGTTAAAGCCTTTATTAGAAGGAACTATGAGATCTGCATTTGCAATGACAGAACCTAATGTAGCTTCTTCAGACGCAACCAATATTTCAAGCACTATTGTTGCTGAAGGGGATGAATATGTAATTAATGGAGAAAAATGGTGGACTTCTGGTTACGGAAGACCTGACTGTGGCTTCATGATATTTATGGGAGTATCAAATCCGGACGCGCCGAAGCATCAAAGACAATCTCAGATAATTGTTCCTAGAGATTCAGAAGGAATAAAACTTAAAAGAATGTTAACTGTATATGGCGCTGATCACGCACCAAGCGGACATGCGCATTTAATCTTTGAGAATGTTCGCGTGCCTAAAGAGAATATGATTTTAGGTGAAGGAAGAGGTTTCGAGATAGCTCAAGGACGTCTAGGACCTGGCAGGATACATCATTGCATGAAGATTATAGGTGCAGCAGAGACAGCTCTTAAATTATTATGTGAAAGAGCATCAACTAGAGTAGCCTTTGGAAAAGCAATAGCTGAATTAGGCGGAAATTATGATGTTATTGCTAAATGTAGAATAGAGATAGAAATGTGCAGGCTTCTAACATTAAAGGCAGCTTACATGATGGACACTCTAGGAAATAAAAAGGCAAAAAGTGAGATAGCTCAGCCTAAGGTTGAAGTACCTAGTATGGCCGTTAGAATAATTGAAAGAGCTGTACAGATACATGGAGGAGCGGGCGTTTCTCAAGACACCCCTCTGGCGGGACTTTATAGCTCTATCAGATTTTTGCGAATAGGTGATGGTCCGGATGAAGTTCATTTAAGAACGATAGCGAAAGAAGAGCTTTCGAAATATGATTCTTTGAGAAAAAAATAGATAAATTGTTAATTCTTTCACTACTAGACTTTCCTAATTAAGTAGATAAGATTCAATAATATGTGAAGGGGCGGCTTTGGCCTGAGATCTGAGAAGAAACCCTTTGAACCTGATCCATCTAATAATGGCGGAGGAATTACATGATCAATCTAATTAAAGTTTCATTTTCAATATATTTCCTTCTTTGCCTCTTTTATAGCAATTTGATTTTAACTAGTGTTGAAGAGGTTGTTGTTCTAGGGGATTGGAAAGAAATAACCCCAGATAAGAAAGATGCAAGTATTGTTTTATTAGGCTCGAGGGAAATTGATGATCAGGCGTTTAATCACTTTGAAGAGCTTACTTATCTCGTGCCTAATTTAAATTTTGCAGCTAGTGATTCGAGAGCACGATATTTTCAAATTAGAGGTATAGGAGAGAGGTCAGGGTATCAAGGGACGCCTAATTCATCTGTCGGCTTTTTGATTGACGATATTGATTATTCAGGTCAAGGAGGGATAGCAACTACTTTTGATATAGATCAGGTTGAGATTCATAGAGGTCCACAAGGTTCTAGAATAGGAGCTAACGCTCTTGCTGGTCTGATTTATATTAAAACCAAAGATCCAACTAAAGAATTTGAATCTAAAGGTAGGGTTATTTTGGGTTCTTACGGAAGAAAAAGTATAGGACTTGCTGCTAGCGGCCCCTTAAAAATAAATGATGATGTTACTTACAGATTGGCTCTTCATAAACATGAAGAGGATGGTTTTAGAAAGAATATTTACCTAAATAAATCTAATACTTCAAGAAAGGATGAGCTAACAAGTAGATTGAAGGTTAATTGGGAAATAGGTGATAAGACTTCAGTTAAATTATTGCTTTCTAGGGTTAATTTAGATGATCCAGCCGATATATGGACTCTTGATGGAAGTTTAAATACCCTTTCTGATAGACCTGGCATGGATTCACAAAAGACAAATTCATTTGGATTAAATACTGTTAGCCAGTTTGATGGATTTAATTTTCAAAGTTTGACTAGCTCAACTAATACAGATGTAATTTTTAGTTATGATGCGGACTGGGGAAATTCAGAATCATGGCATCCGTATGTGTATGATTATTTCTCTGAAACGATCAGAAATCGTGAAACTAAATCACAAGAATATAGACTATTATCCAATGAGAACCTACGCATAACAAATCAAAGAATTCAATGGGTCTTAGGAATTAGTTATCTTGAAATAAAAGAAACTAATTTTAAGAAAGATGATGGAAATTATGGCGACCCAAGTGATTCTTTTGGGCCTTATTTTAGTCAATCTTCTTCTTCAAGTACTTATAAATCTGAAAATGTATCTCTTTTCGGCAGTATAGATTATTCTCTTTCAGATTCTCTACAACTATCTATAGGGCTTAGAAGAGAAGATTGGAAAGCAAATTATAACGATACCTTAGGGGATGAATTTGAACCTTCAAATATGATGAATGGAGGAAAGATATCTTTAATAAAAAATACAAAAAATTCTAATTTATTTGCAAGTATTGCTAGAGGTTATAAGCAGGGTGGTTTTAATCTAGGCCTAGGATTAGATTCATTAAATACAAATATTATTTATGATCCTGAATACCTTTTAAATTACGAAGTAGGGCTAAATACTAAAAGTCTTGATTCCAAGGTTCGTCTTTCTGCAGTTTTGTTTTATTCTGATAGAGAAGATCAACAGGTGCTTATCTCCACTCAAGTTGATCCTTCAGACCCAAATACATTTTCTTTTTTGACACAGAATGCAGCAGAAGGAATTAATTATGGGTTTGAGCTGAATGTTGATTATGAAATTAATGATTCTTTAAATATTTATACAAGAATTGGTTTATTAGAAACAGAAATTAAAAACTGGAACTCTAGACCTGATCTAGAAGGAAGAGAGCAAGCACATGCTCCAAAAAATAGTTATTCTTTAGGTTTAAATTGGAATTTAAATCAAAATAGTTTCCTGAGAATTGATACAACAGGGAAAAGTAATTTTTATTATTCTGATTCACATGATAATAAATCAAGATCCTACGTGTTAACCAATTTAAGTTTAGGATATCAATTTGATCAATTTGAAGCTTCTTTCTGGATACATAATTTATTTAACGAGTATTACTCTGTTAGAGGGTTTTATTTTGGAAACGAACCTCCAAACTTTGAAGATACTTTGTACGAAAGACATGGAGATCCTAGGCGCTTTGGCTTATCTCTCCAATACGATCTTTAGGCTTTGAATTAAATGGAAATTTTAGCAGTCTTATTAGCTATACTTTATCTAGTACTAGCAGTTAAACAAAATATCTTATGTTGGCCTGCAGGGATTTTAAGTTCTTTTCTGTATCTATTTATTATGTATTCAGCAGGTCTTTATATGGAGGCTTATTTACAAATTTTCTATATCTTTATGGGGGTATACGGATGGTCTCAGTGGAAATCTAAACAACCAGAATTTATTGTTAATAATTGGAGTGCCTTAAGCCATTTCAAAGCAATAAGTTTAATTCTCATGCTTACATTATTATCAGGATATCTTCTTGAAAGATATACTGAAGCTGCTTTACCATTTCTTGATGCTTTGACAACATGGGGAGCAATTATTGCAACCTACATGGTTGCTAAAAAATTAATTGAGAACTGGATTTATTGGTTCGTTATTGATTCTATTTCTATATTCTTATTTATATCAAGAGACTTAAACTTAACCGCCTTACTATTTGCTGGCTATCTTGTAATTATCTGTTTTGGGTATAGATCTTGGAGTAAGGCAAGGAAATAAAAAAGGCTACTGCAGATCGCAATAGCCTTTCTAATTTTATATTTATTTAGATTAGACTAAATCAGCATT
>CACDOC010000033.1 GCA_902554355.1 uncultured SAR86 cluster bacterium
ATCATCCATGGCTAAGACTACAGGTATTGCTATTATGGAACTATCAACCACCTTCAGTAATTTAAAACCAGACATTGTAATCACAATTGCAGATAGATTCGAAACTATAGCCACCTCAATAGCTTCAAGCTATCAAAATATACCTCTTGCTCATGTTCAGGGAGGTGAAGTAACTGGAAATATTGATGAAAAGGTACGACATGCAAATACTAAGCTTGCTGATTTACATTTTGTTGCATCTGCAGATGCTGAAACAAGAGTGATCAAAATGGGAGAGTCTAAAGATGTTGTCTTTAATACAGGATGTCCTTCAATGGATCTTGTTTATGACGTTATGAATTCTAAGATGATGGACTTTGATCCTATTGAAAAGTATGGGGGAGTTGGCAAAGAAATAAACTTTTCTGATGGTTATATTGTAGTTATGCAACATCCTGTTACGGATGAATTTAAACACTCTAGAGATAATATACTTAAAACATTAAGAGTAATTGATAATTTAAATATTCCTACCTTTTGGTTCTGGCCTAATGTTGATGCAGGGAGTGACGGAACATCTAATGGAATTCGTGCTTATAGAGAGCTTTATGATCCGGATAATATTTTCTTCTTTAAGAATATGGATCCTGAAGATTTTTTAGTCCTACTTAAAAATTCTAAGTGTTTAGTAGGTAATTCAAGTGTAGGCATTAGAGAGTGCGGAATGTTAGGTGTACCAGTTATAAATATTGGGTCTAGACAAAATAAGAGACAAAGAGCAAAAAATGTTATTGACTGCGACTATGTAGAAAAAGATATTGAAGATTCAATTAAAACTCAGATTAATAGGGGGCATTTTGAATCTGAATGTATTTACGGAGATGGTTCTGCCGGTAAGAGAATTGCAGAAATCTTGTCTGAATGTAAACTTTCATATAGTAAAACTATTTCTTATTAAAAGTATCGTTCATGAATATAATAGCAGTGGTACCAGCACGTTCGGGTTCAAAAGGACTTCCTAATAAGAATATTGCTATAGTCAATGACATGACGTTATTAGAAATGGCTATAAATGTAGGATTGAATTGCAAATTAATTACTGATGTGTTTGTTTCTACGGATTCTAATGAATATATAGATATTGCTGAAAGTGCAGGTGCTAAATCTAATGGTTTGAGAAAATCTCACCTTTCTGATGATAACGCAAAGAGTGTAGATGTGGTTATCGATCTATTAGAGAGCTTAGATAAAAACTATGAATATTTAGTTTTACTGCAACCTACATCACCCATTAGAGAACCTAGCGATATCGAAAAAATGCTAAATAAAATAAACGCTAATCATGCAGATGCTTGTGTCTCTGTAAGTCAACTTATTGAACCTCATCCATATAAGCTTAAATTAATTTCGAAAGAAGGCTTCTTAGAATCTTTAATGATGGTTGAGGGATCTGAAGTTCCAAGACAATTATTACCTCCTGTCTACGCTCTAAACGGCGCCATTTACGTAATAAAGGTTGAAGTCTTATTAAGGGACAAGACCTTCTTCCCTTCGAAGACTTTACCATACCTTATGAAGGAGAATATCAATATAGATACCGAGGAAGATTTAATTTTTTTAAAAGCTATGGAAAAATTAGATAAGATAACGATTTGGGATAAAAAATAACTTAACTATTTCAATCATGGATTTTAAATTTGGAAAAAAGCATATTGGAGATGGGAGAAAGGCTTTTTTAATTGCTGAGGTCGCTCAAGCTCATGATGGGTCTCTTGGATATGCTCATTCTTTCATAGATGCGGCGTCCGAAGCTGGCGTGGATGCAATAAAATTCCAGGCTCATTTCGCGAAGTATGAGTCTACTCTTGAAGAGCCTTTTAGAGTTAATTTCTCATACGAGGATAGTTCTCGTTACGACTACTGGCAGCGAATGGAATTTACTAAGGAACAGTGGGCAGAGTTAAAAGATCATGCTGAAAGCAAAGAATTAGAATTTCTATGCACACCATTTTCTTCTTATGCTATTGATTTACTTGATGATATAGACGTTGTGGGATGGAAAATAGGTTCAGGCGATGTTGGCCAGAAGTGGTTATTAGAACATATAGCTCTAACTGAAAAGCCTGTTATTTTCAGTACGGGCATGAGCTCTATAGAAAGTGTGGATTCAATATATAAATACTTTAAAGATAGAAAAATTGATTTCAGCATACTTCAGTGTACTTCTATGTATCCTACTCCCCTTGATAAGACAGAAATTGATGTTTTTTTGAATTACATGCAAAAGTATGATGTTCCTATCGGATTATCAAATCACAGTGGCTTGGTATGGCCCTCCGTTTACGCTATCGCGTTAGGTGCTAAAGTTATTGAGGTTCACATCAAGCTTAATGATTTTTCTTTTGGTCCTGATACATCTTCTTCACTATCTGTTGAACAATTACAGACTATTGTTGAAGCTAGAGACGCGTTTTCAATCATGGAAGACTCAAAAAACGACACGAGCTTAAGTTTAGAAAGTTTAAGTAATGATAAACAAATTTTTTCAAGAAGCGTAACCCTTAATTCTAGTTATCCTAAAGGAACCACAATCGAAGAGAGCATGATTTTAATGAGAAAGCCTGGTTCGGGTATTCCTGAATCAGAAGTACCAAATTTAATAGGTAAGACACTATGTAGAGACTATGATTCTAGCTATCTCTTAGACCCATCAGACTTTGATAAATCTTAATACTTCTGTTTATACCTCTATCTCCAATTTAATAAGAAATTTTTAACTTAAATTAAATATGTGTGGCATTGCAGGTTTTATTAACTATCCTCAAGGAAATATAGAAAATATCCAACAATCATTATTTCATCGAGGACCTGATGCTCAAACATCCTTTACTTACAAAGATCTTAATTTAGTTCACACGAGACTATCTATTCAAGATATTTCTCAAGGCAACCAACCTTTTATCATTGGTGACTGGGTTATTATTTTTAATGGAGAAATATATAACCATTTAATCCTGCGTAATAAGTTAGATGATTATGTATTTAAAACTCAATCGGACACAGAAACTCTATTAGCACTTTATATTAAGTATGGAATTTCAGCTCTCGATATGTGTGATGGAATGTTTGCCTTCGCAATTCTAGATAAAAATTCAGGATATTTGTTCTTAGGAAGAGATAGATCAGGAAAAAAACCTCTTTACTATTATAAAAAAAATAAGACATTTGTTTTTGCTAGTGAACTTAATGCTATTAGTGGGTCAGTTGCTGGAATGAATGTTGATGACAAAGAGATTTATTCATATATTAGAAATGGTTTTTTTTATGGAAATAAAACCCCCTTTGAAAATACTTATGAAGTAGTTCCAGGATGTGTTTTATCCATATCATTGGATAATCTAAATTTAACGAATAATCGTTACTTTGACGCGATTAGATATTACAAGAAAGAAAAAATAAATGAATTAGATTCCGCATTACGTTTAGTTGATCATTCTTTACGTAAAAGTGTCCAGAGTAGGTTGTTATCTTCAGATCTTGAGGTAGGAGCGTTTCTAAGCGGAGGAATTGATAGTTCTTTGATTGTGTCAATAGCAAGTGAATATGTTAATTCATTAAAGACGTTTACCGTAAAATTTGATGACGTTTTTGACGAATCCGAACTAGCTAAATTAACTGCTAAAAAATATGGAACCACTCATACAGAGATTAGTATTTCAATGAATCTAAAAGACGATATTGAAAAAATTCTTGCTAGTTACGGAGAACCTTTTATGGATAGTAGCGCAATACCCAGTTATTACGTTAGTCAGGCGGCTAAAAAACATGTTTCCGTTATTCTCAACGGTGACGGAGCTGATGAATTATTTGGTGGTTATCGAAGATATGTGCCTATTGCTAATAATTGGATAGGAATTTTCAAATATTTCTCATACCTAATTAATTTATTACCAAAGCCTAATTTAAAACAGTCCTATTACAACTATTTACATAGACTTTTGAAGATGTCTACAAAGCAGGGCGCCTCATTTTATAATACTGCCACAAATGATTTATTTGAAGATCTTTATAGATTTGGGGTTAATGATACTTTCAATGATATGGAAAGATTTATCCAAAAAATTGATCAGGAACAGGTATCTAACCTTTCCAAAATTTTGCTGAAAGATTTCCACCTTATTTTACCAAATGATCTACTGAAGAAGATGGATATTGCTACAATGGCTCATTCGCTAGAAGGCCGCAGCCCTTTCTTGAGTAAGTACATGCTTGAATTGGCTCCAACTTTAAACGATAAATTCAAGGTCAAGGGACTCACAACAAAGGTAATTTTACGTGAGCTAGGTAAGACTTATCTACCTAAGCCATTAATTAACCAGCCTAAAAGAGGATTTGAAGTGCCTTTAACAAAATGGGTAGAAGAAGATTTAAGAGAAAATATAATAGATAGAGTTAATTCCAATAGTTATACAAAATCTTTTCTTCCAGGATCCTTCATTAACAATCTGGTTGATAGAAAGTTAGATGTTTCGGCTGATAGGCGTGCAAAAATACTCTGGACGCTTTATTGTTTAGAAGTATGGAAAAGTAACCTAACAGAGAAGAATAGCAAGATTCATTAAGTTGTTGCATTTTCCTTATATTATTACACTCTTCTTCCTTGTAAATTTAGTAGATAATTATGGATTATAAAGAATGAAAATATGTCAACTATGTGCGGTAGATTTTACCCTCAAAAAGTTTATTTTACCCTTAGTTGATGCGCAGTTAAACGCAGGCCACGATGTCGTGTGTGTGTGTTCAAAAGGACATTACACCAAAGACTTAAAGGATGATGGATATAGTATTGAATCTATCTCCATTTCTCGTAGTTTCAATATCTTTATGCATATTAGTTCAGTTTTTAAATTGTATAAATTTTTAAAACGTAATTCTTTTGACGTTTTACATGTCCACACCCCGGTAGCTGCCATGATTGGTCGTCTAGCCGGTTTTCTAGCCAGAGTTCCATTGGTGATTTACACCGCACATGGTTTTTATTTCCATGAAAATATGAACACATTTCAAAAATCTTTCTTTGTGTCATTAGAATTTATTTTTGGTTTAATTACTGATGTAGTGTTTACCCAAAGTGAAGAAGATGCTCTTAGTGCTAGGCAATATAAGATAGGGTCCAAAGAGCATATCTATGCAATTGGTAACGGGGTTGATATTAGAAAGTTTGATCCTTTAAAGCAATATAACTCCCAAGACTTAAGAAAGAGTCTAAATATCCCCCAAGACTCTTTTGTTATAGGTGTGATATGCAGGTTAGTCAAGGAAAAGGGAATAGATGAATTTTTAACAGCTGCTCAAGAGATTAATTTAACTAATAAGAATTGCCATTTCTTGATAATTGGAGAAAGGCAGGTTCATGATCACGCTCAAGGTATTGAAGAGTCTATAAAATCTGCTGAAATAACCTTGGGTAAGAATCTTATACTTACAGGATATAGATCAGACATTCCTGAGTTATTAAAAATAATGGATTTATATATTCTCCCCTCCTGGAGAGAAGGCATGCCTAGAAGTATTATAGAAGCTATGATGATGAATTTACCGGTAATTGCCACCGATATTAGAGGTTCAAGAGAAGAAGTTATTCACAATCAAACCGGTCTACTAGTTCCAGTTAGGTCTCCTCATCTACTTGCAAAAGCTATGAAACAGTTAATTGATAACCCTAACCTAGCAAAGAACATGGGTGAGAGTGGTAGAAATCGTGCTTTGAAGTATTACGACGAAACAAAGGTCGTTGGTCTACAATTGGATATACTTAATAAATATTCAGATAAGATTAAGTTAAATGGAAGTTAAACAACAGATCGAAGAATCTATTTGCCGAGAAGGTCAATGAAACGTTTTTTTGAATTGTTATTAGCAATTTTATTGATTATTTCCTTAATAATTTTGATGCTAGGCATTGCAATAGTTATAAAGTTAACGTCTAAAGGACCAGTTTTATATTGGTCAGACAGGGTTGGTGTAGACAATAAAATCTTCAAAATGCCTAAGTTCAGATCTATGCGCATAGGCACACCTTCACTAGCTAGCCATCTTATGGCTGATCCCGCATCTTTTGTAACTCCCGTAGGAGCTTTTCTCAGACGATTAAGTTTGGATGAGCTTCCTCAGCTATATTCTATTTTGACTGGGGATATGAGTTTTGTTGGTCCTCGCCCGGCTCTTTTTAATCAAGAAGATTTAATTAAGTTGAGGGCCGATAATGGCATACTTAGTCTAAAACCTGGGATTACTGGTTGGGCGCAAGTAAATGGAAGAGACGATTTATCAATAATTAAAAAGGTTGATTTTGAAAAAGAATATTTAGAAAAAAGATCACTTCCTTTTGATTTATATATAATCTGGCTAACATTAAAAAAAGTTATATATAGAGATGGTGTTTCTCATTAATAGATAAAGACTTCAATTGGATATAAAAGAAAAATTATTGAATGCGCCGAGAGAACTAAAAGTCCTTATTGTAATCTTGTCCGATCTATTTTCTTTATTTGTAGCAACTTATTCTTCAATATTAGTAAGTAATGTAGATATTTTTAGTCTGAATTTTCTTCAGGTAATAAGACTTATTTGGATTCCTTTCTTCTCGATCCTAGTCTTTTACATTATTGGAGTATACAGGTCTATAGTTAGATATATAGATTTTTCATTGATCTATAATATTTTAAAAGGATTAATCTTAGTCTTTGTTTTAAACTTTTTTTTAAACGAGATATTTCTTTTTGTTATCCAGAAAGCAAATTTAGTTAGTACCATTACCGATTATTCTTTAATCTCTGTTTATGGTTGGTTTACTGGATTAACTTTAACAATCTTCTTATTAATTGGATCTAGACTATTAGCAAACTATTTATTATCGAATAACAGATCTGAGAAAAAAGTGGTAATTTATGGAGCCGGCTCTGCGGGCATACAATTAGCAAGTGCCTTAAGAGTAAGTAAAGAAATGCAGCCCATCGCTTTTATAGACAGTAATCCTTCTTTGCATGGCACTTACTTAGGTGGAATTAAAGTACTGAAACCTAGAAGATTAGAGAAATTAGTAATTAGAAATAAAGTTGATGAAGTGTTGATTGCGATGCCTTCGGCATCTAAAGCTGTTCTAAGAAATCTCCTAAAAAATATTGAAAATCTTTCTGTTAAGGTAAGGATTCTGCCTGGTTTGGCTGAATTAGCCCAAGGCAAAGTCTTAGTTTCGGAACTAAAAGAAGTTGAAATTTCAGATTTACTTGGAAGATATGAAGTTGAAGCAAACCAACAGCTCTTAAATAAGAACATAAAAGACAAAGTAGTTTTAATTACTGGAGCTGGTGGATCAATAGGGTCTGAAATATCCAAGCAAGCTTGCTCTAATAACCCTAAGAAAATAATAATTCTAGATTCGAATGAATATTCTCTTTACACGTTAAGAAAAGAGATACTAGAATTTTTGCCAGAAGAGATGCTTCACACAGTCTTAGCTAATGTTACTGATAAGAATAGAATAAAAGAAATTTGTGAAGCTTTTAATGTAGAAACAATCTATCACGCTGCTGCGTATAAGCATGTACCTTTAGTAGAAGAGAATCCTTTTGAAGGTGTTGTCAATAACATTTTTGGAACGCAATCATGTGTACAAGCTGCTATTGAATCAGGCGTGGATACATTTGTCCTAATTTCAACAGATAAAGCAGTTCGACCTACAAATATTATGGGTGCGACAAAAAGGTTTTCAGAAATGATCCTACAGGCATTGTCCAAAAATAATGAATCAACGAGAATGACAATGGTTCGATTTGGAAATGTTATTGGATCATCAGGTTCAGCTATACCCTTATTCCTTGAACAAATTAGACAAGGAGGACCTGTAACGGTTACACACCCTGAAGTTATTAGGTATTTTATGTCCATTTCTGAAGCTTCTGAATTAGTGATCCAGGCAGGAGCTATGGGTGAGGGAGGTGACGTTTTTGTATTAGATATGGGAGAGCCTGTAAAAATTTTTGAATTAGCAAAAAGGCTAATCAGACTTAGTGGTTTAGAATTAAAAGATGAAAACAACCAAGAAGGCGATATAGAAATAGAATTTACTGGCCTAAGACCTGGAGAAAAACTTTATGAAGAGTTATTAATAGGAGAAAATGTTAGTACCACACAGCATAAGCAAATCTTTAGAGCAGAAGAAGATACTTTAAGTAAAAAAGAGTTACAAAATTACCTTGATCAACTATCACATGCCCACAAAAATTTAGATGTTTTAGCTTTAAAAAATATTTTACAAGATGCTGTACAGGGTTTTGTACCTGAGAAAGATATCGTAGACGTAATTCATGTTCAGAAAGAAAGTAATTTAAAGAAATAAAGTTTTGTTTACCTATATAGACTCTATTCAAGATTTAGATTTTTTAAATAAAGAGCTTTTGCAAAAGAATTTTTTGGGAGTTGATACTGAATTCAGAAGAACTTCTAAAGAGAATATGAAGTTAGGTTTACTTCAAGTGAATGACGATGAAGAAATTTATTTAATAGATACTATCCTCATTCAAGAACCCAGAGAACACTGTAGCTTCCTGTTTTCAGAATCTGTAACAAAAATTTTTCATTCTTGTAAAGAAGACATAGACGCTATTCATTCATGGTCGGGTGGAATTTTAGTTAATTTGTTTGATACCCAATTAGCAGAAGCATTCTTGGGCGGTAATTATTCAATAGGCTATCAACAATTGGTTGAACAGAGACTAGGCGTATCTTTAGATAAAAATGAAACAAGATCGAACTGGATAAGAAGGCCTTTATCAGATTCTCAACTAAATTATGCCGCGACTGATGTTGAATTTCTTGTTTATTTATTTTTAGAGCAAAGGGAGATATTAAAAGATTCAAAGAAATTAGAGTGGCTTAATGAGGAATTAAGACTACTAATTTCTAAGGCCTTTTGCGCTTCAAGCAATACTGAAACCTTAAAAAGTAAATTAGATAAATCAGAAGAAAATCTATTATTGAATAAATTTAATGAAATTGTTATCAATATTTCTAATAAAGAAAATATCAATCCAACTTTATTTTTTTCTAAAAAGAACCAAAGAGATTTTATTAGGGCTTGTGTTAATGAAGGTCACAAAGAAGCTTCTTCAAACTTGTCAAAATGGAGGAAAGATTTAATTCATGATCCTCTAAAAAATATTCTAGAGGGTTACTAACAGTGCAATGGATTTTTTATATTTTTCTTTCCGCATGCTTTCTTTTGCTTTTTAAAAGTCTTTTAAAAGCTAAGTTAACATTTCCGCTATTCATAATCTTTATAATTATAATTACACCTGCTCAAATAGAAACAGGTTTACAAAATTATGCACCTTCTATATTTACTTTTTTCTTTAATTTAATATTTGAAAGGAATTATTCTTTAAAGCCTCTGAGGCCAATTGCAATCACCTTACCGATTAGCATGGTTTTGTATTGGGTTTTTATTGCAATCAAAAGAAGATTCTTTTAATTTTCATGTTTTTTAGATTAATAATTCCTAAAGCGTTATTTCCTTCTAAGAAACCTGCAGACTCTCCAGGATTAAAAAAAAGCACCTTATCCTTTATCTCTTCCTTGTACCTATGAGTGTGACCAAATAAAACTAAATCTATATTTATATTTTCTTTTAGAAATTTTGGGATTGGGTCAGGTTCATGAAAGATTACAATTCGTTTATTGTAAATATTTATTAAGAAAGGTGGTTCTTGGAACCTAAAATTTAATAATTCACAGACCTCTCTAAGACCATCCTCATTTCTATCATTATTACCGAAAACACCTATGAGCTCGCAATTTAGATCAGAGAATAGTGCTAAAGTAGAAGCCTTACTTATATCTCCTGTGTGAATAACTAAATCTACTTTCTCTTTATTAAAAATATCAATAATAGCTTTAATATTTTTAATATTGTTGTGCGTATCGCTTACGACACCAACAAGCATTAATATAATTTTAGGCTTTTTCGAGAATATGAATTCCGCAAGCGCTTCCCAATCCAATCACGTGGGTTAATCCTATTTTTGCTCCCTCTACTTGCCTTTTGCCAGCTTCACCTCGCAGATGTGTACATACCTCATATATATTCGCTATGCCAGTAGCGCCAAGCGGATGTCCTTTAGAAAGAAGACCTCCAGATACATTTACTGGAACTCTGCCGCCTAATTCAACTTCTCCTTCGTCAATTAGTCTTCCTGCTTCCCCGTCTTCACATAGACCTAAATTCTCATAATGAAGCATTTCAGCAGTCGCAAAACAGTCATGCAGTTCAACAAGATCAATATCATCTGCGCCTAGCCCAGCCATTTCGTAGGCTTCTTTTGCAGCTTTTCTAGTACATGAATTCACATCTGGCATTACCAAATCTCTTTCTTGGTAAGGATCACTGGTAAGAACAGATGCCTTTACTTTTACAGCTCTTCCCATGCCTAGTTCTTTAGCTTTTTTTTCAGAGACTAAAACAGCAGCAGCAGCTCCATCAACATTTACAGAACACATAAGTTTAGTATTTGGATAAGATATCATTTCAGCATTCATTACTTCCTCAAGAGGAGTTTCAATTTGATACCTGGCCTTTGGATTCATAGTGGAGTGATGATGATTCTTAACTGATATTTTTGCAAATTGTTCAAAGGTAGTTCCATATTGTCTAGAGTGCTCCATACCTGCCTCAGCAAAAACTGCTGGCATAGTTCCAGACCCTAATAACCCTTCCTTAGGTATACCTTTACCTCCTCCAGTTCCTCCTAATAAACCAGTTCCCATTTGCTCAACTCCTACAGCTAGCACTAAATCGTATAAGCCTGCCTTAACAGAAGTCCAAGCTTCTCTAAATGCAGTTGCACCAGTAGCACATGCATTAGAACAATTTACAACTGGAATACCTGTTTGACCAATCTCCTG
>CACDOC010000034.1 GCA_902554355.1 uncultured SAR86 cluster bacterium
TCAGCCCTTTCTCAGTAAATTGTGCTTCTTTTAGTATTCTATGATTCCAAATAATTTCTCCACTTGAGGAATCTAAAGCCGCCATACCTCCACTAGTTTTACAACATTCGTAACTAGGATCGATAGCTAAAACAGTTTCATAAGTTGAAATGGGGACCAAAAGAAAATTGCCAACATGTACAGGCGAAGCTGAAGAGGTATTCGATTCGTATTCTTTAGGTATCTTAGTTTCCCAAATTAATTTTCCATCTAATGCATTAATTTTAAAAACATTAAAATCCCAATCTACCAGGTACAAAGCATCTTTATTGACTGTATCTACGGCAGGCGCGTTTCTTAATCTGGCCTTTGATTGAAACGCCCAATAGAGGCAACCATTCTCTTTATCTAGGGCATATAAAGTATCTGACCCAGATAAGAATACTAATTCTCCAATTACTATAGGTTGGGCTCTTACCTCTTGGCTTCCTATGCCAAAAGACCATTTAAGTTTTAGTTCTTTTATATTGCTGGAATTGATATTTGTATTCGTTTGATTTCTTGAATTAAAGGCATCATGTCCCCAACTAAGCCAATTAGAATTCGATTTCAAAGAATCTTCAGAAAGATTTTTTTTACAATAATTACTATTATCATTTGTTTTAGTTAAATCACCTTCTCCCTTTGTAAGGTACTGAACTATGGCTTCTATTTGCTTAACGGAAAGATGCTGCGCTTGCTGTTTCATTTTGCCTTCCTGCAAAACATTCATTAATTCAGCTTGCGAGTAGTACGTCATTGAAGAAAGAGAGAGTAAATTAAGGTTCTTGTCTTCATGACAAGAAGCGCAATTCTCTATAGATAAGACTTCTCCATCCGAAGCGTAAAGAGAAGTAGAGAGTAGAAGTAATATGGCTATGCAGATTTTCATCACTATCTCTAATACAAAAATAAAAGAATAGTTACTAGAAAGCCAGTAATGATAATAAATTTCCTTACAACATCTTCAGGTAGAGATTGAGTTAGTTTTGCACCAAAAAAGCCACCTAGTGCTGAAAAGATCATCATGTAAAAGACATAGGACCATTCTATGAAACCGCTTATAAAGAAAATGCAAACTGATACAGAGGTTAAAATGAAAGAAAGTAAAGATTTTATAGCTGATAGGTGTTTGATTGTCATATCTTCGCCCAAAGATAAAGCTGCAAGGGTTGCTATTCCTAAGCCTCCATTGAAATATCCTCCGTATATGCTTACAACAGTAACCCCTAGAAACTGAGGTAGATTATTACGATTTTCTTTGTTTTCAGTTCTTTTAGGATTAAAAATAAAAAGCAAAGTGGCAAACAAAATCAACCAGGGCAATAAAGACATAAATATTTTGTCTTCGGTATTGATTAGTAATAAAGCTCCAAGGATAGAGCTTGAGCTAGCGATAATAGTTAAGGTTATTAGGTGTTTGGGATTTAAATCACGATAAAGATTTTTAAATCCAATAACTGATCCTAGGTAGCCAGGTAACAAAGAAGCGGCACTTGTGGTATTTGCATTTATAGGAGGAATGCCTAGAAATACTAAGGTGGGCAATGTAATAAAACTCCCTCCTCCTGCAAGAGCGTTAAGGTTCCCAGCAAAAAAAGCTGCGATACAGACAATTAAAACACTGAGGATTGGTTCCAAAACACTAAAGCATTAGATCCTTAAATTCCTTCTACGATTACAACAAATCTATTAGAAGAAACAAGGGCGTGTTTCAATGCAACTTTGTACTCTTCAGAATGATAAGCCTCTAAGGCCTTTTCTTTAGAATCAAACTCAACAAGTACTGTTCTTTCTAACCCACTGCCCTCTAACTCTACTTGGTCTCCTCCTCTTACTAAGAATTTGCCTCCGTATTTTTCAATTGCTGGGCCAGCTAATTTTGCATACTCACCGTACTCTTCGGCGTCAGTTACATGACATCTATTAATCCAATAACCTTTCATTTAGTCTCTATCCTCCCATCTAGTGTTTAACACCATGTTACTAGTTAAATTAACTATCTCGTAAGCTTTGTTTTTAAAAACAATAGGTTCGAATTTAGTCTTTCGCATCCTAGCTTTAATAAACTTTTTCGCATCTTTTTTATTAAAAACGCCTTCCACACTTGTAATCTCAATATTCTCTAGAGATCCTTCTTTTGAGATGTTATAAGAATACGAAAAAGAACTTTTACCGCTTGGTGTATCAGCGGGGGTTTCAAAGCCTGGTGAAATAAAGATTGGCGTACAAAATAATCTTTTACAAACTGCCAATGTTTTAGATTCATTAAATTCTCTAAAGGAACAACTTGAACCTTTACAAGATAGACAAGTATTAAAAGCAGAATCTCTATGTTTACGAACTGCATTCAATATGTCCTCGTTCATGGCAACCATATTGTCACAAGCAACAGGTTGTAATCTTGACTGAGTTCTCTCATTCAATGCCGATAGATTAGAATCCTTTTCTTCAAATATTACAGGCGTGGTTAAAGTCCAATTTGAGATTATTAAAGTTAAAGTCAGTAGAATAATTTTTTTTAAAACCACGTTTTAATCTCTCCTTGTATTAAATCAAAATTAATTAGGATTTAAACATTAACCTTTTTGAGTGAAGTATAGGTTCAGTATAGCCACTGGGTTGAACTCTTCCTTTCAAGGCCAAGTCGCAAGCTGCAGAAAATGCCACTCCTTCAAAGCCTGGTGACATGTTGGTGTATTCGGGATCACCTTCATTTTGCTTATCAACTACTACTGCCATTTTTTTCATTGTTTCGAGGACCTGATCTTCATTACAAATATTGTGATGTAGCCAATTAGCAATATGTTGACTAGAAATTCTACAAGTTGCCCTATCCTCCATCAGGCCTACATTGTTGATATCTGGCACCTTAGAACAACCTACACCTAAATCTACCCATCTAACTACATATCCTAAAATTCCTTGGCAGTTATTGTCTAACTCTTCTTGTATATCCTTTTCGCTTAATGAATCAGCATCTTCTAGTAAAGGAATAGTAAGAATGTCGTTAAGATCAGCTTTTTCTCTAGACTTAATGGTTTCCTGTCTTTCGCTAACTAAAACCTGATGATAATGAATGGCATGTAATGTTGCAGCTGTAGGTGAAGGAACCCAAGCACAATTAGCTCCTGCTTCAGGATGCATAGATTTATTTTCATACATTCCTAACATCTCGTCAGGCATCGCCCACATACCTTTGCCAATCTGTGCTTTTCCTTTGAATCCAGATTCTAATCCAACATCTACATTCCAATCTTCATATGCAGTGATCCAAGGTTGTTGTTTCATTTGAGCTTTAGGGATCATTGGTCCCGCTTCCATGCTGGTATGAATTTCATCACCAGTTCTATCAAGAAATCCTGTATTAATGAAGATAACTCTATCTTTAGCTGCTCTAATACATTCTTTCAGATTGACAGTGGTTCTTCTTTCTTCATCCATAATACCAACCTTGACGGTTAATGGATCTAGATCAAGTGCTTGCTCAACAGCAGCAAATAAATCACAAGTAAACTGAACCTCTTCAGGGCCATGCATCTTAGGTTTTACAATGTAGATGCTTCCTGTCCTTGAATTGCTAAGCTTTCCTTTTTTTAATAAGTCGTGTTTTGCAATACAAATTGTAAACATTGCGTCTAAAATTCCTTCCGGTATCTCGTTACCGTCTTTATCAAGCACAGCTGGGTTAGTCATTAAATGGCCAACGTTTCTTACTAGAAGTACACTTCTTCCGGGTAAAGTTAGCGACTCTCCATTAGGTTTCAAATATTCTCTATCTGGGTTTAGAGATCTTGTCATCTCCTGATCTCCCTTCATGAAAGTTTCTTGCAAATCTCCTTTCATTAGACCTAACCAATTCCTATAAGCCAAAGTCTTATCTTCAGCATCTACTGCAGCTACTGAGTCTTCTAAATCTTGTATAGTTGTAACAGCCGACTCTACCATCACATCTTTAATTCCTGCAGGGTCATCTTTCCCTACTGAATCTTCTTTATCTACTTGAATTTCTATATGTAAATTATTGTTTTTTAACAATATTCCACTTGGATTATCAGATTCTCCTAAGTAACCAACAAATTGCTCTTTATCTTCCAAACCTACTGTAGATTGATCAGATAAAGTGATATCTAAATTATTATTGTTTATCTTAAAACCTGTTACTTCAGAATAAGTTCCAGAACTTAAAGAAACAGATTCATCAAGAAAATTCTTAGAAAATTCTATGACTTTGTCTCCTCTTACGGGATTGTATGCGCCCCCTCTCTCAGCTCCTCCTTCTTCAGATATCATGTCTGTTCCATATAAAGCGTCATACAAACTACCCCATCTAGCATTCGCAGCGTTTAGAGAGAATCTTGCATTCATAACTGGCACTACAAGTTGCGCTCCAGCTATGGTTTTTATTTCCTCATCAACGTTTTCAGTTGTAATCGTAAAGTCGTTGCCTTCTTCTAAGAGATAATCTATTTCTTTTAAAAAGCCTACATAGGCTTCTTGGTCATGGGTCTCTCCCTTTTGTGATAAATGCCATTGATCTATTTTATTTTGAATTTCTTCTCTCTTTTCAAGCAGTTCTTTATTCCTAGGACCAAAGTCATCCAAAATGGTCTCTAAAGAAGCCCAAAATTGATCAGCATCCACTCCAATGCCCTCAATTACTTCACTTCTTAGAAAATCATCTAATTCTTTAGCTACCGTTAAATTCCCATACTTCAATGTTTCCGTCATCTTTTAGTCCTTACGCGTATAAATTTAAAGCACTCAATCTTACCGTTATCTTGAAGGTAGATAAATAGTATTTTTTTGTTAATTATTAGGCTAGCATAGTCAGTTCCAAAAATTAAAAGGAAATAATTATGACAACCATAAATGATGTCACAACTTTAGACATAAACGATGAAGTGGCAGTACTTACCTTGAACTCACCTCCTGTAAATGCTCTTTCTGCAAATGTAAGGGAAGGATTGAATGAAGGAGTAGGGTCAGCCATAAAAAATGAAGAAGTTAAATCGATTGTAATCATTTGCGAAGGAAGAACATTTATAGCGGGAGCTGATATAACAGAATTTGGTCAAGCTCCGAAAGGCCCTTCTTTATATGACGTTCAAGACATGATTGAAAATTCTCCGAAACCAGTTATAGCTGCGATACATGGCACTGCTTTAGGAGGTGGATTAGAAGTGGCTCTTACTTGTCATTACAGGATTGCCGTTCCTTCATCCAAGTGTGGTCTTCCAGAAGTTAATCTTGGACTACTCCCTGGAGCTGGAGGTACACAAAGACTTCCTAGAATAGTTGGTGCAGCAAAAGCTTTAGTGATGATGACTAGCGGAGAACACGTACCTGCAAGTCAGTGCTTGGAAATGGGACTGGTTGATGAAATGGCTGATGAAAATGATCTGCTTGGCGGCGCTGTTTCTTTTGCTAAAAAGATTGTTTCTGAAAACAGACCTTTAGTAAAGGTCAGAGAAGCAGATGACAAGATTAAATCTGATAAAGGAAATGAAGCCCTGTTTTCAGATTTTAGAAAGTCTATTGCAAGAAAAACAAGAGGGTTTTTAGCTCCTGAATACAATATTCAATGCGTAGAGGCTGCTGTCAATCTTCCATTCGAAGAAGGTTTAAAAGTTGAACAAGATCTTTTTATGAAACTTATGACTGGCTCACAATCAGCTGCGCAACGTTATATATTCTTTGCGCAAAGGCAGGTCACCAAGATTCCTGATATAGAAAAAGACACAGAGATTAAATCAATAGAATCAGTGGGTGTAATTGGAGCAGGAACTATGGGCGGAGGCATTTCTATGAATTTTGCGAACGCAGGTATTCCTGTAACCATAATCGAGCAAAACCAAGAGAGACTGGATAAAGGTTTAAGCATAATCAGGAAAAATTATGAAAACACAGCTGCTAAAGGAAGAATAACTTCTGAGCAGGTTGAAGAAAGGATGAATCTTATAGATGGTCAGACAACTCTAGATTGTCTAGATACGCAAGACCTTATTATTGAAGCTGTCTTTGAAAATATGGACCTTAAGAAAGATATCTTTAAACAATTAGATGGTATATGCAAAGAAGGAGCTATCCTAGCTTCTAACACCTCTGCTCTTGACGTAAATGAAATTGCTGCTGAAACCAAAAGACCTGAGGATGTCATAGGTCTTCACTTCTTTAGCCCTGCTAACGTCATGAGATTGCTAGAAATTGTTAGAGGAGAAAAAACTTCTAAATCAGTGGTTGCGAGCTCTTTAGCTGTTGCTAAGAAAATTCAAAAAATAGCCGCTGTTGTTGGTGTTTGCCCTGGATTTGTAGGCAATAGGATTCTTGCTCAAAGACAGAGAGAAGCCAATAAACTCATACTTGAAGGCGCTCTGCCCTGGGATATAGATGATGCGCTTTATGATTTTGGATTCCCTATGGGTCCTTTTGCTATGTCTGATCTTGCTGGTTTGGATATAGGTTGGAACAAAGAAACTTCTAACGGAGAAACCTTAAGAGATGTTTTATGCGAAGCTGGAAGGTTGGGTCAAAAATCCGGTAAAGGCTTTTATGTTTATGATGAAAATAGAAACAAATCGCCTGACCCTGAAGTTGAAGAGTTGATTAAGAAATTTGGAGAAGAGCGCCAAATTCAAATGAGAGACATTAGTAAAGAAGAAATTCTAGAACGCTGCTTATACCCAATGATCAATGAAGGGTTTAAGATCTTAGAAGAAGGCATGGCCATCAGAGCAAGTGATATAGATATCATTTGGACAAATGGTTATGGATGGCCGGTTTACGAAGGTGGCCCCATGTTCTATGGCAACTTGGTGGGTTACGATAAAGTTTTAGCTTGGCTTCAAAAAGCTGAAAAAGAACTTGGAGCAGAGTTCAAACCATCGCCTTATTTAGAGAGAGTTGTAGCAGAAAAGATTAATATACTTTAGGAAGCTTTATGAATGAACTTAACCAGAAAAGTGCTACGGAGTTAGCCGAACTTATTAAATCCAAAGAGGTTTCAAGTAAAGAGGTTGTTGAAACTCATCTTAAAAGGATAGAAGAAGTAAATCCTGAAATAAATGCCATCACTGTAACTCTTGAAGAGTCAGCTACTGAATTAGCTAAAAAGGCAGATAATGCAAGTGATGATGAAAGGAATAGACCTTTCCATGGCGTACCAATTACTATTAAAGAAAACATAGATTTTGTTGGCACTCCTACAACTAATGGCCTTCCATTCCTTGCTGAGTCTATGCCGCCCAAAAATACTCCTTTAGTGGATAGAATGTTAGGAGCAGGCGCGATACCAATTGGTAGAACTAATTTACCAGAAATGGGATTACGCCTAGATACTGACAACCCATTAAGAGGAAGAACATTTAACCCTTGGAACAAAGAAAAAACACCTGGAGGTTCAAGTGGCGGTGAAGGAGCTGCCATTGCGACAGGAATGAGTCCATTTGGAATAGGTAATGACATAGGTGGTTCCTTGCGTAATCCTGCTTATTGTTGTGGCATTACTGCTCTTAAACCCTCGATAGGTAGAATTCCTTTTGTTAGAACAATAGCTCCTTTCGAAGATATTGGTATTGCAGGTTCATTTTTAACTGACGGGCCTATGGCCAGATCTGTTAAAGATTTAAGATTAGGACTATCCGTTATGGCAGGTAGACATATTGATGATCCTCAGTCCGTTGATGTACCACTAGTAGGAGATTTTCCTGACAAACCTAAAGCTGCTTTAATCAAACAAGTAAGCGATATAAATCTCCCCGAATCAACGAAAAGAGAAATAGACAAAGCAGGTGAAATATTGTCATCAAAAGGTTGGCAAGTTGAAGAAGTTGAAGCACCTGAAGTTGAAAGAGTCCATGAAATTTGGAGTGCCATTTTAAGTCAAGGCGTAATTGAAGTTGTGCCTGAAGAACTATTTAAGCCTGAAACAGCAGCTTATTTAAAAAGAACTAATGAATCTGAATGGAGTAATATGCCTCTTGATCAAGCTTTACTAGAAAGAAGAAGGCTAAGAAGGTTATGGTCAGCATTTTTAACAGATTATACCGTTTGCATAGGACCAACATGGTGCAATCTGCAATGGCCTATTGATACTGATTTAGACCCTAATCTTGGGGACGAAGTACTAAGAGAGAGCTTCATGTTTATTGCTCCAGCAAACTGTCTAGGTATCCCTTCAGTAGCTTTACCAATGGGAGTCGATAATGGGTTGCCTACGGGAATACAGATTTACTCTGAGATGTATAGAGAAGATATCTGCTTACACGCTTCTGAGTTAATTCAAGAAGAAGCTCCTTGCCCTACCCCAATTGACCCAGTTTAATCGTATATAACTTTCTCAAGAATAAGACTTAAATCACTTACACTTTGCCTGTAACGGTCTTCATGTATACGCTCATTGTTACCATGGATACCTGAGCTTTCATTGCCTTCATAAATATATGTATTAAAACCATAGCTTGCTATTCCTATGCCTCTAGAAAATCTACTATCAGTAAATCCTGTACTTACAGAGGGTGAAAGTTTTGAGTCAGGGTAGTTGGTGCTTATAAAGTTCTCAATTGCTAAATAGAGTTCTGAATTTGTAGGAGATGAGCCTGGAAAACCTAACATAAGAGGCTCAACTTCAACTCCAGTATCCTTTATAAGATCTTCTATTTTTTTAATAAATTCTTCAGGTTTATTATCGGGCAATATTCTGCAATCTATCTCAGCCCATGCCGTAGGTGGGACTACATTTATTTTAACCCCTCCACTCATTCTGGTTAATGAGCATGTATTTCGAGTTAGGGCATGAGAAGAAGGTGAAAATTCTTGAAGCTCTTTCATAAAAACTGGATCTTGGATCATATTCTTAATATCTTTATATTTACTTCTAAAAGGCTCTTCTAAACCTTCAGACCTATCTGAAAATACTCTATCAACTTCAGGTATGATTCTAGGTTCGAAAGGACTATTCCATATAATATTTAAAGCTTCTACAATTCTTGAAACTGAACTTGTGGTTCTTGGGGAAGAGCCATGACCTGGTTCATCAACAGAAGTAAGCCTTAACCAAACGGGTATCTTCTGTGTTACTTCGATACTGAAAACAATCCCATCCTTAGATCTAAAACCACTACCGCCTTCGTTTAACAACAAAGCAGCACCTTCAAAGGCTTCCGGTCTATTCTCTACCAGCCAACCCATCCCGTATTTGCCACCTGACTCTTCATCAGCAGCTGCTATAAAAATGACATCTCTATTCAATTCTTTATTTGATCTATGAAGTTTAAGAAAGTTAGCTAGATGAGCTATGCCCAATCCCTTCATATCTAAAGCACCTCTACCCTGTATATAGCCGTCAACTATTTCACCAGATAAAGGATCGAAATCCCAATACTCTTCGTTTGCTGGCACAACATCGGAATGATGTAAAAGAATGAGAGCAGGTTTATCTCCTCCTTCTAACCTAGCCCAAATATTTCCTCTTCCAGGAGCGCTGTCTGCAGATTCATAGGATATTCCTTCTTTATCAAATATTTTTGCTAAAAAATCTACAGCTCTTGATTCATTGCCTGGAGGGCTAATAGTATCTACCTGCAAATATGCTTGTAACAAAGCTACTGCTTCGTCCTCTAATAAAACTTTATTAACTTCTTTTATAGAATTTTTTTGGATGGGTTTATCTTGAAGTAACGTATATGAATAATCTTCTCCCGTGACAATATGAGGGCTGGTATCAGCCATATGCCAGCCAGATATAAAAAGCGCCAATAAAAGAACTGTGATTTTTTTTATATTAATTTCCAAAATGTTTTGCATGAAATTCTTGTATATCAGGATCAACTAAAGCGTCCGAAATCTTTAATTCTTTTTGTAAGTGTAATGAATTTAAATTTCTACATCTACTTAAAGCTACATAAGCTTGCCCAGTGGCAAATGCGCCAGTTCCTAGATCTACAGAACAACTATCTAAGGTTAAACCTTGCGACTTATGTATGGTTACAGCCCATCCCAATTTTATTGGAAATTGTTTAAAGGAAGAAACTACCTCTTCTAAAACTTCGTCAGTATCGTCATCATAAGTGAACTTAACTTTATTCCACTCCTCCCTTTCAACTTTATGAGTCTTATTGTTTATCTTCACCTTGATGCATTTCTTCTTTTTGTCTAAACATTCGGCAATTGTTCCCAGCGTCCCATTAACCCATCTACCTTCAGAATCATTCTTTATAAACATTACGCTGGCTCCCTGCTTGATCTTTAGTTCTCTTGGAGCCGGTAAATCGTTTTCATTCAATTCTCCAAATTCTTTAGATTTAATTATTTCTTCTGGGCTATCTAAATAAGACAGCTTGTGGTTATTTAATTCCTCGGCTCTATTCTTTCGAGAAGTTAGGGTC
>CACDOC010000035.1 GCA_902554355.1 uncultured SAR86 cluster bacterium
GTATTCATAATTACTGGGATAGAGACGCAGATAATTAAGATCTCTAAAGGCAATCCTAATTTCCAATAGTCTGAAAATCTGTAATTACCTGGACCCATTACCAATGTGTTGCATTGGTGGCCAATAGGAGAAAGAAAAGCACAACTTGCGCCTACGGCAACAGCCATTAAAAAAGGTTCTATAGGGTGATTCATTTGTTGAGCAACTTGCATAGATACAGGCGCCATAATTACTGCAGTGGCTGCATTGTTTATTAAATCAGAAACAAACATAGTGAACACTAGGATAACTACCAGAACCCATGCAACATTCACTCCGGATAGGTTGCTAGTAATAAAATCAGCGCTAGCAGCAGTAAGACCTGAACTTGTTAAAGCGCCCCCTATAGGAATCATTGCACCCAACATCACAACAACAGGCCACTCTATGTGTCGATATATGCCTTCACCAGTTAAAAGCCTTCTTGAGGCATAAGCCAAAACACAAACTAGAAAAGCCACCAATATATTGACGTTGTAAAAGATTACAGCAGTAAGAGCCAAAACAAATATTAATAAAGCTTGCCAAGCCCTAGAAGTGTCCCTGATGACGTCAAGTTCTCTTTGCCAGAGAGGCATCAAGCCAAGTAGTTCTAGTTTTTCAGCTACCCTTTCATCATTGTCTCTGGATGAAAGCAATAAAACGTCCCCTGCTTTAAATATCTCATTAGCTAATCTTCTTCTAAGTTTTGTGCCCTGTCTCCATAAACCCAACAAGGAAAGAATGCCTCTAGCCATGCGTTTAAAATAATTATATTTACGACCAATCAAACGAGATCTAGGAGTGATCATGGCTTCAAATTCACCCAATTCTCCAATTTGTTTAGGGTCTTCTAAATCAGGATCAATAATCAAGCCGAATTCAGTTTGAACTCCAGCAACGTCATCCGGAGAAATTTTTAGGACTAAGATTTGAAGAGCCTCAAAGGTTTCTCTGTGGTGAGGTTTCCTGATGGTGCCCTTTTCAGAAACAACCCCCATTAACACATTGTCAGTGCCAAGCTCGCTGGTTAATTCATGGATTCTCTTTCCAACCAAGATACTGTCTTCAGAAATAGTCATCTCAATAAGATAGTCTTGGATATCCACAAGAGGTATTTGTTCACTGCCCTCTTCTCTTAATTTAACAAAGCGCCAACCTAAAAAAGCTATAAAAAGAATGCCTAAAATACTAATTGGGAGTCCAGCAAAGGCAAAATCGAAGAACTCAAAAGTTTTGTTTGCAAAATCTTCTCTAAATTCAGAAATAATAATATTAGGAGGCGTGCCTATCTTTGTATTCATGCCGCCAAGAATGGAGGCAAAAGCTAACGGCATAAGGAATTTAGAAGGATTCCATTCCATTTTTTGAGCTATGCCAATGGTTATCGGTAACAACATGGCCATGGCACCAATGTTGTTCATAAATGATGAAAGAAAAGCTGCCACAAACATTAATATGACCAGGAACTGCATTTCTCCACTAACCTTTTGCCTTAAAAAATCCCCTATCATGTTAATAAAACCAGATTTTTCTAACGCTTTACTTATAAGTAGGACTAAGGCAACGGTGATTACTGCGGGGTGACCAAATCCTAAGAAAGCCTCTTTAGCAGGAACTAAACCTAACAAAACCATTACGGCTAGAGCAGTTAAGGTTACTCCGTCATATCTCCATCTTCCCCATATCAGAAAACCTAATAATACGACTAATATTGAAGCTACTTGTATTTGCGGATCCACAATCGCATTCTAACTTGTAATAAAAATAAAAGCTTAAAAAGAAGACTTGGAATTATCCCTTCGGAGCTATAATCTTCGGTTATGGATATTAAAAGTTTCTTTGAAAGACGTATAGATAATGTTTTGGGGGTGTTAATCATTCTTAACATCCTTCATCAAATCATTTCTTCTATGGCATTCATGGAGAACAGAGAAAGCCTAAGCCTATACGGAGGCATGTTTCTGCAAATCTCGATGTATGTATTTTCAATTGAGTTTTTACTGCGAGTTTATTTAGAAAAGAGACTTAGTTTTTTAAGTGGCTTGGATCTTTTAGTGCTTTTGAATCACTTTTTCATAGGACTTATAGATTTGAGAGTTTTCAGAATGTTAAGGGCATTTCAAATTTTTAGTCAAACTAGAATTATGCTACCGGCCAATACTCTTTTTAAAACAATAAGAATGCAACGTCATGCTCTACTAGGCTCAATGGTATTGGTGTTATCAATCCTCCTAGTATTTTCAACTTTGATGTATTTTGTGGAAGGCGACGAGCAACCAGTTAAGTTAGGCAGTATTCCGTTAGCTCTGTGGTGGGGAATGGAGACATTAACCACAGTCGGGTATGGAGACGTTCACCCTGTTACTGGTCCCGGGAGAGTTTTAGGTTCATTTATTATGCTTTTGGGAATAGCCATGTTTGCGCTACCGGCTGCTATATTGGGTTCAGCGTATTATGAAGAAATGCAGAAAAGGAATTTTCTCATTAGTCTTGAAACCATAACAGAAATTCCTATCTTCGCTCAGTTGCCCATTAGCGCCATAGGAAAAATAAATGAAAAATTAGAAGTAGTCTTATTGCCAGCAAAAAAAGTTGTTTTTGAAAAAGGGGATGAAGCTGATTCCATGTACATTATTGAGTTGGGGAGAGTTGAAATAAATCTTGATCCTAATCCACCTGTAATAAAAGATCAGGGTGATTTCTTTGGGGAATTGGGCTTGGTCAGTAATAGTCCTAGAAATGCGACTATTACAACCCTAGATGAGGTTAAATTACTGCAATTGAAGAAAGAAGACTTAGAAGAGTTAATAGAAGAACACCCAGTTATTTTCAAAGAAATAGAAAAGAAAATTTCTAGTTATTCTTAAAAGGAATAGGAAAAATTCGTAGTTAGCTTCTCGTCGTGTTTTATTGCATTCATTGGTGGCGCTGAATCGTAAAATCCGCTGTAAACTAATGAAATCTTAACGTTCTCATTAACCGTAAAATCTAATGAAGTAATTATGCTAGCTTTGAAGTCATCTTCGTATTCATTTAGCGAAGGTTGGTAGTAGAGAGTGGCACTTAAATCAATATTTTCAGAAATATTAAACCTGTCATGCACATAAACGGCTAGTCTTTCGGTTTCAGTGCTTAGAGCTTGTAGGTCTTCTTCATCTTCGTAAAGTACACCAAGTCCTAGTCTAGAAGTTTCACTAAGTGCAATTCTAGTGCCAACACCCAACACATCGCGTTGAGCATACCTACGAAATGGATTCTTGCCTTGTTGAATGAAGAATTCAGTACTGTATTTACTTTCATTTATAAAAATTAACCTTCCGTGCACAAAAGAAGAATCAGCTAGAAGTGCTCTATTTCTTTTTCTTTGGGATTTTTGCATGATGAGAAAGGACTCTAATTTCTCAGAGTTATTATCCAGTCTTAAATTAACGGAATAAAAATTGCTATGAATATTTCCTCTTGATCCGTTGAGAGCAACTGAAGCCTTAGAATAAAAACCGACTTGCCCTTCTTTTCTAGAATCCTCCACATTAACTATGGCTTCGGCCACTAATAACTTAGGGAAAATAACTAGAGCTAAAGCTAAGAAGATGTATTTATTTAAAATCTGCAACGAATACTCCTTGCCAATCATTTTCTGGCGGATTTTCTTTAAGTTCATCTATCCTTCTTAGAAAAAGGTCATAGTATATTCCAAACTCATTAATTTGAGATTGATATTTTTTAATATGATCTAAAGCTTCTGCCCACTGCTTGGCTCGGTAAAATCTTAGGAACTGATTGTGTTCTTCAATAAAATTACTCTGGTCAAAACTCTCTAAGGCGGTGTAAATCTTGACGGGTTCCGTTTTTCCTTTCACGGCTAACATGTCTAACTCCACTATTTGATGCCCTTGTAAAGTCTTTGCTGTCTCTTCACCCAAGATCATCTCAAATCCGTAATGACTGCATTGACCCTCTAATCTTGAAGCCAAATTAACAGCATCACCTAAAACGGTATAATCAAAACGATCTTCAGAACCCATGTTGCCGACTATGCATTGACCGCTGTTTATGCCAATACCCACTGAAAGCGTATCTTGTTCACTGCGTTCTAAGTCTAAGTTTAGATTGGTCAAAGCTTTTTGCATGGCAAAAGCGGCTTGCAACGCTCTATCACGATGATCAGGTTGATCCGTTGGTGCATTCCAAAAAGCCATGATGCAATCTCCCATGTATTTATCAATAGTGCCTTCAGTTGCTAAGATTTCATTGGAAAGAACGGTCAAAACCTGATTAATTAAATCCGTCAACCCTTCAGGGTCTTTCTGATACTTTTCTGAAATAGCGGTAAAACCACGTATGTCGGAAAAGAGAAAAGTCATCTCTTTTCTTTCCCCTCCTAAAACTAAAGATTCACTCGATTGGGCTAATTTTTCTACCATGGCGGGAGCTAAATATTGCGAAAATGCCGTTCTCACCTTACTGCGTTCTAATTCGGTGAATAAGAAATTAAAGAAAGTAATCACTAAATAAGCAACAAGACAAATAACTAAAGGCGATATAGGGTCAACAAGGTATTGATGGTTTATAAAGAAATAATAGCTGGCGTATACAACAGAACCATTTCCTAAAGCAAAAACAGCCAACCCACCTACAGGTCCATTGCGTTGGATAATAATCGTCATCAATACAGAGATTACAAGACCGGCTAGAAACTCTAGACCCAAGAGCCAATCGGGTCTCTTTAAAAATGTATTGGAAAAGATTTGCTGAACAAATTGAGCAACGATGGTTACGCCGGGTACGTTTTGCTCAATAGCGTTTGACCTTAAATCAAATAAACCTGAAGCGCTTGTACCGACAATTGTAATTTTTCCTTCGAAATAACTAGAGTCGTATTCATCATTTAGTACTTTCCAGGCAGGAATGATATTTAAATTCTTAGAGGGAGTTGGGTATATCCATAAACTTCCATCTGGATTAGTGGGCATCACCAAGCCACCTAATTTAACGTGATTGATTCCGGTTGCTTCTCCAAATGCTTCTTCGCTAGAGGCGTTCGATGCTTTAATTTGATAAGTTGAAGCTCCAATAGCCACTCTAACTAATTCTAGAGGGAAGGACGGGATGAGCTTGTCATTGATTGTTTCAAATGTAGGAATGGTTCTAACGATTGAGTCATTATTTCCAATACTCATGCTACCAAGACCCGCGCTGGCGTCTTCCAGTAGAGCAATATTCTTTTGTAACCCTTTGTATTGAGGAACAAATTGCTTGGCGTCATCTCCTTGAGTGACCAAACCAAACTTTTGATTGTCGTAGTAAATTGTTTTTTTGTTATTAGGAGCTAAACCTAGCACAACGGTGCCATGATCTTTTATCGATGAGGCAAAAGTTTCATCATGATCGGCTGTCTTTTCAAGAATTCTCACAAGTTCGGGTTCTTGTTTGTACATTTCTTGAAGCTCTTTTGATCCCGTTCTATCAGGTTCAGCAAAAACAATATCAAAACCTGTCGCAGCCGAAAGCTGTGTTTTATCAGTTAAAGAAGCTAAAGCATTCCGCGACCAAGGCCATTGTCCAAGCCTATTTAAAGATTCGTCATCAATATCAATAACAATCACAGGGTCGTCTTCTAAAGTAACTCTGGGAAAAAGAGCCTGAAAAGTGTCAAAAGAAGTCAGTCTTAAGTCAGTAAATACGCCTAATGGGTTAAGCAAGGGAAAGAAAGCAAGGATAATTGCAAAGGGGATTAAAAATTTCTTACCCAGATTACTCATATTTGTCACTTATCTTTGGAAGAGTGCCTTCTTTGATGTACCTTTTATACATTAAATTCTTTATTTTAAAACTAAAATAAAAGATAATTTAACTACTTTTTCCTGGGAGACCCTTAAAATTTTGTATGAGTAAGCTACTGAAGCATATATGTTACTTTTTAGTTACGTGTTTATTACTTACTCATAATAATTTATTAACAGATAATGTATCTCCGGCCATTACAGACCCTGATCAACTAAAAGCCGTTGAAACAGAGAGACAGACAATCTTTAATTCGTTAATTGATGATCCAACTAATTTAGATAACTTATTCAAATACGCAAATTTATCAATTATTTTAGGTGATTTGGAAGCAGCCATCAGTGTTTTCGAACAAATGCTAATTTATGAACCTGACCTACCAAGAATACGTCTTGAATTGGGTGTTTTGTATTTTCGTCTGAATGCTTATCCTGCAGCAAAACTGTATTTAAATAGTGTAAAAAAATACAACCCTCCCGAAGAAGTAGTTAAAAAAGTTGATAATTTCTTAGAATCTATCGTTGAAGCAGAAAAGGACTACCTTCATCAGCATATTGTAAGCATAGGGCTAACTCGATCCAGTAATGCTAATTCAGGAATAGATGACGATATTATAGAAATAGCTGGCTTTCCTTTAACTGTTCCTGATAGCTCTAAACCTCAAGGAGATTTAATAAAAAACTTTAGATATACCTACACTCTGAAACGAGATCTAAACCATCCTCGTGGTGATCAATCAAACTATGTTGTGGCCTTTACTGACCAAAGACCAGACACCTACGGTCAGTTTGACACTTCTTCGATAGCAACTTCAGCAACAAGAACGTTTAATCTAGAGGGCAATCCAACTTCTGTTTTCAGTCGTCCTTCTCTAGATGCAACAGCATCCGGGTTTATAGTTACACTTGCAGACAAAACTTTGCTGAGTTCCCATAAATACGATCTAAAATTTACTGGGGCCCTTTCAGATAGCTCATATATGTCTTTTGGAGGATTTCACGATCAACGTAAGTTTTCAATGAATGACCTTAAGAGTGGCCTAATGAATGGGTTAACCTTTTCTAATTCATATATTTCCGATTCAAATGTTTTGACTGAGTTTGAATATGAATACGCGAAATACAATGCTAAAGCCGCTTACGAAACTTATCAGTCTAATTCATTTGGCATTAACGTAACTTCTATGCTGGGGAGTAAATGGGGTTTTAAATTTGCTTTATCGCATGCTAATAAATCCCATTTTGCGCCTTTACCGATATTCGGCGAAAGAAAAGAAGAATTGAATTCGGCCAAAATAGAGTTTTCGCAGACTTCTTACGATAATTGCATATTTGCAAGTTATCGCGTTGCTAAAAATGAAAATAACAGTTCAATTGAAATTTTTACCAGGTCAAATCTTCAGATAACTGCAGATATTAGCTATGTCTGTTTAACGAATAACGCTAGCTCATGATCAAACTTTATAAGCTACATATACTGATAGCGTTACTTATAACGGCTCAATTCTCTTTGACTAAAGAGGAAATTGGTGTGGCGTCTGCTGTGAATAAAAATACGATTGACCTCACCTTAGAAGAAGAAAGAAGATTGGTTCAAGCCGGCTATAAGATTATTCAAAACCATACTTTAGAGACGGACTCTATTGGTAGAGCGGCTTTATTACTAGTTGATGGAACGTCATTTTCCATCGGCCCTAATTCATCCGTAACGCTTGATAAATTTATTTATAACCCTGAGACTGCTGAAGGATCTCTGGAAGTCTCTTCCAGAGGACTTCTGAGATTGGTGGGTGGAAAGGTTACAAAAAAAAGACCAGCCCTGATTAGAACCAACTCTGCAACAGTTGGTATTCGAGGAGGCATCACGATAGTTCAAACCCAAGGACTCTCTACTTCGGCTGCTTTTGTTTATGGTGATGAGTTAACCATGACCCCAAACCAGAATAGTTCAGGAGCCACGTCTCTTACAGAAAATGGTTTTGTTGTAACAGTAGAAAATCCTTCTGCTGAAGTGGGTGATCCTGAACAATTAACTGAAACTTTCTTGGCTGAATTACAAAAAGGGTTAGAAGCTGAAGAAGAAGATGCTTCTAGTGAAGAATCAACAGAAGAGTCGTCTGAGGAAGAATCATCTGAGGAAGAGTCGTCTGAGGAATCCAAAGAAGAAGAATCATCTGAAGAATCTAAAGAAGAAGAATCAACAGAAGAACAAAGTGAAGAATCTGAGGAAGAGTCCAAGCAAGAGACATCAGAATCCTCCGAAGAAAGTAACAATGAAGAGCAGTCAGAAAATTCTGATGAAAGTACTTCAGAAAGCTCTAATTCTACTGACTCAAATGCGGACAGTACTGAAGAAAGTACTAGTTCGTCAGAAGATTCTAATAATGAACAAGAGCAAGACAATGCTACTCAAGCAGATGATGCTGCAGAAACTAGTCAAGACATTGACACGACAGAACAACCAGACACTTCCAATTCGTCTGGAGTCGATGATGATCCGCAACCAGACGTAAATGAAAATGCCTTGGATTCCTCTGGTGTATCAGATAATTCTTCTGATATAGACCCTTCAGAACTTTCTACTGCTGATGACATGGCGGACACTACAATTGATATTGATATTACTTCAGATGAGGTTGATGAGACAGCTGATGAAACAGAGGAAGCTTCTGAAAGTTCTATTGAAGATACCGCCGCAGTAAGTTCTCAAGAGGCTATTGAAGAAGCAGCTCCATTTGATGCTTCATTAAGCAGTGCAAATATTCAAATAAATGAAAACCAAACAGACGTCAATTTAGCCACGCTTCAAACCAACAAAGATGACGATGTCGAAGTTATTGTGACCATTGATGGGGAAGATAAGGATTCATTTGCATTTGACCTAACTACTAACTCGTTAATCTTTATAGGTAATTCTAATTATGAAGAAAAGACTAGTTATTCTCTTAGTATCAAGGTTATAAGAGTTGATGAAGAGGTAGTCATACCAGTAAATGTTGCAATAATAGATGTAAACGAAGCGCCGTCAGT
>CACDOC010000036.1 GCA_902554355.1 uncultured SAR86 cluster bacterium
TTTATGGAACACCTAAAGATTGGGTTGTTTCAACTATTTCTGAAGGGTTTGACGTTATATTAGAACTTGATGTTCAGGGGGCAGTGCAAGTTAAGAACACTTATCCGGATGCGAAAACTATTTTTATTATTCCTCCTAGTTATGAAGACTTGAAAAATAGACTGATCAAAAGGGATCAAGACAGTGTAGAAACTATAAACAAGAGGCTAGCAGAAGCTAAACAAGAAGTTATTTCGGGTAAAGAATTTGATCATCTTATAACTAATGATAATTTTGATCTTGCCTTTGAGGACTTGAAGTGTGCAATGTATTCCGCAAAAGATCTTAATAAGGAAAGAGAAATTCTTACGAAAAAATGTTTATCTCGATTGCTGGATCAATAGAGCTCTTTGCATTAGAATGCTCAACCCTTACTTAAGAATATAATTAGATATGGCTAGAATCACTGTAGAAGATTGTTTAGATAAAGTTACAACTAGGTATGAATTAATCATATTGGCTGCTAAAAGAGCACGTCAACTAGCAACTGGCGGAAGGCGACCTACGCTTGAATGGGAAAATGATAAAGCTACAGTTATGGCGCTGAGAGAAATTGAAGCAGGAACAGTGTCTACTGAAAATATCAATGATCTTAAGGTCGATATAGCAGATTTAGAGCAAGAATTCTCTGAAGGTCTTTCTGCAGAAGACTTGCCTCAAGCTTAAAAAATCCAATATTATTGGCCTTAGGGCTTAAAAACAGAGATACTTTATCTTTGGTTTTGATAATTTTATGGAATCTATAGGAGCACTTTCAAAAAAACTTTCGGATTATCTGGATCCGAAGAAAGTAAAACAAGTAAATAAAGCTTACGATTTTGCTTGTGAGGCGCACTCAGGACAATACAGATCTAGCGGTGATCCATATGTTACGCATCCCATAGCTGTTGCAAGTATATTAGGCAATTTCCGAATGGATGAAGACAGTCTGAGCGCTGCAATGCTTCATGACGTTATGGAGGATTCAGGTATTCCCAAAAGCGTTATAGAAAAAAAATTTAATAAACAGGTTGCTGACTTAGTTGATGGAGTCAGTAAATTAAACACCTTATCAATCTCAAGTAAAACTGAGTCTCAAGCAGAGAACCTACAAAAAATGGTTTTGGCTATGTCTAAGGACATAAGAGTAATTGTCGTAAAGCTTGCAGATAGATTGCATAACATGCGTACTCTTCTGTATTTAGATCGAGATAAACAATTAAGAATTGCGAAAGAAACACTAGAAATTTACGCTCCTATAGCCCATAGAATTGGTATGAACAATTTATACCGTGAGCTCGAAGATCTCGCATTTAAAACAATCTACCCTACAAGATATGAAAGATTAACTGCCGCAGTGAAGAAAAATAGAGGCGGTCAAAAAAGAATCTTAAAAAAGATCCAGAAAGAAATGAGTGATAGGTTATTAAATGAAGGCATAGCCTCTCTAGTAGAAGGAAGAGAAAAACATATTTACAGCATCTACAGAAAAATGAAAGAAAGACAAAGATCCTTCGAAGAAATTATGGACGTCTATGCTATAAAGATTATCGTTGATAATGCTGAAAATTGTTACAGAACTCTTGGGCATATTCATAATTTGTATAAACCAGTAAGAGGTAGATTTAAAGACTACATAGCGATTCCAAAATCTAATGGTTACCAATCAATCCATACGGGAGTAATTGCACTACAAGGAATTCCAGTTGAGATACAAATTAAAACACAAGAAATGAATGACATGGCAGAAAATGGCATAGCTTCTCATTGGCTCTATAAATCAGGCGATAAATCAGACACTAGCCCTCAAATAAAAGCCAGGCGCTGGGTTGCAGGTTTATTGGAAATGAGAGAAAACTATGAAACAACAGAAGAATTCATTGACTCAGTTAAAACAGATATTTTCCCAGATGAAATTTATGTTTTTACACCTCAAGGAGAAGTAATCGAAATGTCAGGAGGATCTACCGCAATAGACTTTGCTTATGCAGTTCATACTGATATAGGTCATCATTGCAAGGCATGCAGAATAAACAAGAAGCTAGCTCCATTAAGCGCCCCTTTAGAAAGTGGACAAACAGTAGAGATACTAAGAGATAAAATACCTCAAACTTCTCCAGCCTGGTTAAATTTTGCTACTACACCAAAGGCCAGGCATAGCATTAGGAACTACCTTGGAAATCTAAAATCTTCAGAAGCTAGAAAATTTGGAAAAAAATTACTAGAACAATCTCTCGAGAATCTGAACATTAAACTGAAAAATATAGATAAAGATAAGCTAAGAGGTGCTTTAGATAGTATTGGTGGAAGAAGCTTAAACAGAATTCTAAAAGAGATTGGTTTGGGTATAAGGGTAGCAAATATCGTAGCTCAGCAAATAGCAGGATTTGTTAATCTAGACAAAGAATTTGATTCAGATACTACAACCGTTCCTTTAGAAATTACTGGCTCTGAAGGACTTGTTGTAAATTATGCTAGATGTTGCAGACCTATTCCCGGCGACTCAGTAATGGGCCACTTTTCTGCTGAAAGAGGCTTAGTGGTTCATCAAGATAGGTGTAAGAACATTCTATCTTTTAGAAAAAATCCTGAACAATGTTTTCCAGTAAACTGGGGCGAATCTTCCGGAAAATTTTTTACTGCGCAAATAAAGATTGTAGCTAATGATGAGCCCGGACTCTTAGCCAACTTAGCTTCATCAATAACTGAGAGTAAGACAAACATTAGCTCTATCCAGACTACTGATCTCAATTCTGGTTTACACGAATTCGTTCTTGATCTCGAAGTTTCTGATAGATTACATCTATCAAAAATTATAAAAAGAATAAAAACCTTAAAATCTGTAGTCTCCGTTACACGTATTCATGATCAAGAGGAAAGGCAAGCAAAAGTTTTACATTAAATTATGAAAAAAAAGATAGAAACCCAAAAAGCTCCAAGTGCCATAGGTCCTTATTCTCAAGCTATTGAAATGGGAGACATGATTTATCTTTCTGGGCAAATTCCATTGGACCCTAAAACAATGGAACTAGTGCAAGGAGAAGAAAATCAAATAAGGCAAGTATTCAAAAATATTACAGCTATATGCGAAGAAGCCAATTGCTCTCTAAATGACATAGTTAAATTAAACGTATCTCTACAAGACCTTTCCATGTTTTCTTTGGTAAACGATGTAATGTCTGAGCTTTTTTCTGAACCTTATCCGGCACGAGCAGCTCTGCAAGTTGCCAGACTGCCTTTAGATTCTTTAATTGAAGTAGAAGCAATAATAGTAAAAAGCAATTAGAGAATTATGACTGAAGACAAAAAAGATCTTCATTCAGTAAAGAACTTAAGGGGGGTAGGTCCTAAAATATCAGAATCCCTAGCATCATTAGGCATCCTTTCGGTTCAAGATGCCATGTTTCATTTACCATTTAGGTATGAAGATAGAACAGTTTTAACTCCTATAGGAGAAGCTTCATATGATAAACCTGTTTTGATTGAAGGAGAGATTGTTAAGTCCACAGTGGTTTTTAGAGGACGAAGAATGCTTTTTACAGAAATTTATGACGGAACAGGTCGTCTAACAATGAGAATGTTTAATTTCGCAATGGCTCAACACAAGGCTTTAAAAGAAGGATTAATGATTAGATGCTACGGACCAGTTACTCATGGACCAAATGGGAAGCAGATGATCCACCCACAATACCAGATATTTGATAAGTCTGAAGATATAGAAATAGATGATAGCCTCACACCTGTATACCCAACAACTTCTGGTTTACAGCAAGGAAGGATTAGAAAAATAATACGTGATTCAATAGCTTACTGCGATAGACACGATTTATTAAAAGAAAGCTCGTCATTAAATGTTAAGTCTGAATATGTTGATTTATGGGAAAACTTGAAATTTATTCATAATCCTCCCTCAAATATAGATATTCAAACTCTCTTGGAAGGAAAACATCCGGCTCAAAGAGCTTTAATCAAAGAAGAACTGGTTGCGCATATGTTATGTGCAGGATTATTAAAAAATGAACTAGAAGGAAGGAAAGGACCTTCAATGGACAAAACATCTGATGCTGAAGAAAAATTTACTTCTTCTCTAGAATTTGTCTTAACCGGAGCGCAAAAAAGAACATGGGAAGAAATCAGATCAGACCTTAAAGGTAATCGACCTATGAGAAGATTACTGCAAGGTGATGTAGGTTCTGGAAAAACTTTGGTTGGTGCTCTTAGCGCATTACATGCGCATGAAAATGGTTGGCAAACTGCATTCATGTGTCCAACCGAAATATTAGCTGAGCAACATCATTTATCTTTATCTGAATGGTTCTCATCGCTCGGTTTAAGTGTTGAGTTATTAACAGGCTCAACAAAATCATCAGAAAGAAAAGAAATTATTACTAAACTAAAGAGCGGCGAGATTAATATATTAATAGGGACTCATGCCCTATTCCAAAAAGATGTTATTTTTAATTGCCTAGGTTTAACTGTTATAGACGAACAACATAGATTTGGTGTACACCAAAGGTTCTCGATGTTAGAAAAGGGTGGCACGGACAACCAAAGTCCGCATCAATTAATTATGACTGCAACGCCTATACCTAGGACTCTAGCAATGACAGTTTATGGCTCTCTTGAAACTTCAATTATTGATGAAATGCCTCCTGGTAGAAAACCCGTAGAAACTTCGGCTAGACCTAACTCACTTAGAGAAAAAGTTATAAGAAGAATTGAAGAGGTGTGCTTATCTGGTCAAAGGGTCTATTGGGTGTGCACACTAATAGAAGAATCTGAAGAGCTTGAAGCTCAGTCTGCTGAAGAGCTTTTTAAAGAGATATCTGAATCATTACCTAACATTGATGTGGGACTTGTCCACGGCAAATTAAAAAAGAAATCGAAAGACCAAGTTATTAAGAAATTTAGAGAAGGGAAAATACAATTATTAGTATGCACTACAGTAATAGAAGTTGGGGTAGATGTTCCAGAAGCGACATTAATGATTATCGAAAACCCTGAACGTTTAGGCCTTTCTCAATTACATCAGCTAAGAGGAAGAGTAGGAAGAAAGGCTGATTCTGAATCGCACTGCCTCCTGCTCTATAAAGAGCCTCTTAGCTCTTTAGCTGAAGAGAGAATAAAAACTATGCAAGAAACCAATGATGGTTTTGAGATAGCTGAAAAAGATCTTGAATTACGAGGAGCGGGAGACATTTACGGTGTTAGGCAATCTGGTTTAATGGATCTTAAGATCGCAAACCCAATTAGAGATTCTGATTTACTAGAAGAGGCACAAGAAGAAGCAATTAAGATAGCCAAGAATGATGACAATTTTGCAAAAACTATCGTAACTAGATGGATTGGAAATAGAGTGGATTACTCAGAATCCTAATTAAGGCTTTCCAACACGTAAAATTTTCTTTTTGGTGCGGGAAAGTTTTCTACAGTTAAATCTTTATTGTCCGCTTGAATTGCTGATTCATAAGACTTAAACGGCATCCATCTAGTTTTTCTTTGTTCATCCACAGTAGTTTGTACTTCTTTAGAACTTTGAATAACCCTTAGCCCTTCCTTTTCTACTAAAGCTTTAAAGCCTTTATCTGTATGAATAAAATGAACGTTAGGCATGGATGCATAAGGTCCTTTTGGCTCCAAATAATCCCCATAGTCATCTGATACTATTATTGTTTCTATAACCAACTGCCCAGTGTTTGCCATTCTCTTTCTTAAAGAACTAAGATGCATGGAAGGGTCTCTTTGGTGATATAAAAGTCCCATGCTGAATATCAAATCAAAATAAGTTTGTTGCATTTCAAGGGTCTCAAGCCTCTCAGGTAACATTCTTATTTTATTTGTCTCAATGAAATGATTAATGGCTAGAAATTGAGAGAAGTGAGTTAAATTAGGCTCTAAACATAAAATTGCTTCAGCTCCTTGTCCTAACATTCTAAAAGCGTAATAACCGTTACCTGAACCTACATCTAGAATATTCTTACCTTTTAAATCTATATTTAATTTGAGAAACCTATCCCACTTTAAGCTCGATCTCCACTCACTATCGATAAAGGTGCTATTAACTTTAAAAGGACCTTTCTTCCAAGGCAAAAACTGAGACAGAATTTTTTCTATTACTTTTTCATCTGAATGATTAGAATTTCCTCTTATATTCACACCGGATATTAAATCGTATTTAGTATCTTTGAGAGTTGGCATCTCTGATAAAAGCTTCATCCATGTTTCTATTCTTTTATCTTTTTTCTGACCAAAAGGTTTAGTTAAATCCTTATATTCAGTCAATAATTTCTCACACTCTAAAGAGATAAAAGTCATATTTTCTTAAACTTGTATGTTAAAAAATTCAAATTCGACATTAGTTTATTTGAGTTTTTGAAGCCTACCTCTTTTGCTCTGGTTATATGCTGATCTTCTGTCTCAGTAACAAGGACACCTTCTAATGAATCCCTTTTGGAAGAAATTTCTAATTTTGTATATCCGTTTTTGGACTTAAAAGAGTGATAAATATTAGATACTTCTTTAGTTTTTCTTTCTGAGCTGAAATGTACTTTCTCAGATAATATCAGAATACCTCCAGGTATTAATCCGTTATAAATCTTTTTGAATAACAGAGTTCTCTCTTCAATTTTTAAAAACTGAAGAACAAAGTTAATTACTACTACAGATGCGTTGTCAATTGCTGAATTCGTTATATCTTCATTTATAAACTCAACTAAGTCTTCTCGTATTTGTTTTTTAAATCTATCATGACAAGATCTAATCATTGGTTCGGAACTATCAATTGCTATTACTTTAGACTGTTCAGAAATTGCATTTAGTAAAGATGTTGTGGAGGCTCCAAGCGAGCAGCCTAAATCATAAACATTTGATTGTGTAATAAAATGTTTTTTTGTTTGTTCTTGAATAACCTTAAGAGAGGTACTGTATCCTGGTACAGACCTATCAATCATATCTTCAAAAACTTCTGTTACTTCTTGATTGAAAGTAAACGGTAAACCGCTTACATTACCTTCTTCAAAAATTTTGTCCCGCTTTGACATAAGGTTAATTGTAAAATCTAATATAAAAAAATGTCGAATTACTTTATTAGACCACCCGAATCAAAAGAGGAATGGAAAAATTACTTTATTTTTCGCTGGGAGCTTTTAAGAAAACCTTTAGGCATGTCTAAGGAGTCACTAGAAGACGATCTAGAAGACTCAAGCTACCACCTAATGGGAATAGATGATGAAAATAACGTGATTGCTTCTGGTAGGGTCCACTTTAATAATAACAATCAAGCTCAGATACGTTATATGGCTGTTAAGGATAGTTATAAAAGGAAAGGTATAGGGTCAGAAATAGTTACTAAACTTGAAGATTACGCTTCTTCTAAAGGGGCAAAAAAGATGGTTCTTAATGCCAGAGAAAATGCGTTAATTTTTTACTTGTCGTTAGGTTATTCGGAAAAAGGCCCGTATCTATCCGATACAGGCATACCTCACAGTAAAATGGAAAAAGATCTTACTTAGTAAATTATAGTAAAGGCGCAATAACTAAACTCACAATTGCCATAACATTAATAAGAATATTCATCGAAGGGCCTGATGTATCCTTGAAAGGATCTCCTACAGTATCTCCTACTACCGCTGCAGAATGTGTATCCGTTCCTTTTCCTCCTAAATTACCTTTTTCAATATATTTCTTAGCATTGTCCCAAGCACCGCCAGCATTGGCCATGAAAAGAGCCATTAAAACACAGACTAAAAGACCTCCAGCCAACATACCGCCAAGAGCTTCAGCCCCTATGCCTAAACCTACAAGAGGAGGTGCTGAAACTGCAATTATCCCTGGTAGAAGCATCCTTTTTAAAGCTGCGGCAGTTGCAATATCAACGCATTTTGCTGTATCTGGCTCAGCATTACCTTCTAAGAGTCCGGGTATCTCTTTAAATTGCCTTCTAATTTCATTTATCATTTCAAAAGCTGCATCTCCAACTGCTGTCATTGTTATTGAAGCTATTAAGAAAGGTATAGCCCCGCCAATAAATATACCTATCAGAACGGTTGGATTACTTAACAAAAGCTCTAGGGGCACTTCTCTATTAGAAGAAACTACAGATACAAACGCAGAAATTATTGCCAAAGCAGCTAATGCGGCTGCTCCTATAGCAAATCCTTTACCTATAGCCGCAGTAGTATTTCCTTGCTCATCTAATTCGTCAGTTATTACCCTCGTTTCAGATGGCATTCCAGCCATCTCTGCAATTCCACCTGCATTGTCTGCTACAGGTCCATAAGCATCTATGGCCATCGTTATTCCTACTGTAGAAAGCATTCCTACCGCAGCAATTCCGACTCCGTATAGACCAGTTAACTGAGTTGATATATAAATAATCAAAACAATACAGGCGATTGGTAAAACTACAGACTGCATACCTACAGATAAACCTGTGATCATTACAGTTGCAGGTCCAGTTTGGCCAGATTCAGCAATCTTAACTACCGGTTTAGATCCCGTGTAATATTCTGTTATAAGACCAATAGCTAT
>CACDOC010000037.1 GCA_902554355.1 uncultured SAR86 cluster bacterium
CAAAAGCTGAAAGAGCAAGGCTAGAGAAGGAAGCTGCAAGATTAGAGCAAAAATTCGAAGCTAATGAAGCTCTATTAGTGGTTGCTGAAGAACAATTAAGAGAGAGGCTCGGTTCATTAAATGAAATTTTCGGCCACTTGGCTGGAAATACGACTGAAGCAAGAAATATTATGGAGCAGTCATTAACAGCTGCTCAGTTTGGAAAGGATCGTGAAGACTTTATGACAAAACTTGGTTCAAAAATGAATGAAGGTATAAAGCTTGCTTCTATTGAAGAATTAGAAACGCTTTGGTACGAATTACAAAGAGAAATAAATGCCTCTGGGGAAGTAGTTAAATTTACTGCCGATGTTATAAGTACAGACGGTAATGTAGAACAAAGAGATGTTGTTAGAGTTGGTAACTTTAACGTAGTTTCAGATGGTCAATATCTAAGCTACTCTCCTTCTAGAGGAATGTATTCAGAGTTACCATCGCAACCTGCCGGAAGATATACTTCTTCTACTTCGGACATTCTTTCTGAGGACACTTTCCCTGTCCAATTTGCTGCTGATCCTACAGGACCGCAAGGGGGAAGTTTGTTACAGAGCTTAATATCCATGCCAAGCACTGCTGAAAGGATGACATTAGGAGGCCCTGTTGGTTTCATTATTATGACCATAGGTTTGCTTGCTACAGCTTTATTCATATGGAGGTTCCGCGAACTATGGGCCATGAGATCAGCGGTACAGGCTCAAGCAGCATCTGATACTTTATCTGATGATAACGCTTTAGGTAGAATTCTTAAAATTGCTGAGGAAGATAAGAAAGCTGACACCGACACTTTAGAGCTGAAGATGGCTGAACAGATCTTAAAAGAAAGGCCTACTATTGAAGGGCTTAATTGGGTTCTTAAAATAGTTTCAGTAGTTGCTCCTTTAATGGGTCTATTTGGAACGATCATTGGAATGATAGAAACATTCACTATGATTACTTTATTTGGAACCGGAGATCCTAAAACCATGGCAAGTGGTATTTCAGTTGCTCTTGTAACTACATGGTTAGGATTAATGGTAGCTATACCAACTACATTTATGTATGCGACAGTGAATAACTTTGCTAAAGGAATTCTAGGAACAATAGAAGAATCCAGTACTGGTATGGTAGCTAAACGTTCTGAGGGCAAAGGTTAAATAAGGAAGAAGAAAATATAAGATATGTTTTTTTTCTACGATGCATCTGACGCCTTATTTGCATTTATGCAAAGAGGAGGAGATACACTTTATTTAATAGGGTTGCTGGCCTTTGTAATGTGGTTCTTAATCTTTGAAAGAGTTTGGTACTATTTTTTCACACATCAAAGCCATATAGATGTGGCTGTCTCTGAGTGGGAAGGAAGAGCGGATAAACTTTCTTGGAATTCCGTAGCTATAAGAGACATGCTAATTTCTGAGAACACCAATAGAATTGATCAGAACCTGGATTTGATAAAGATGTGTGTAGGAATTGCTCCTTTATTTGGTCTATTTGGAACAATAACGGGCATGATAGAGGTTTTCCATCTTCTTGCTGTTACAGGAGGGGGAGACGCCAAGGCGATGGCGGGTGGTGTTTCTAGATCAACCATCCCTGCGATGGCTGGACTGGCAGTAGCTCTTACGGGCACGTTTGCAAATCAATATCTAGTCAATAGAGCACAAAAGGAAAAAGATCTACTAGTTGACTATCTAGTAGCAGAATAAGGGGTTAAATTATGAGAAGATCACCAATTAGTAGCGCAGTAGCCGAAGAAGAAGACATAAATCTGACCCCAATGTTAGATGTTGTATTTATCCTTCTTATATTTTTTATTGTAACGGCAAACTTTATCAAAGAACCTGGTCTTGAAGTTAATAGGCCAGATGCTGAAACTTCTAATATTCAAGAGAATGCAGCAATTCTTATAGCCATAGGCGCGACAAATGATATTTGGATTGACGGTCGAAGGGTTGATGTTAGGCAAGTTAAAGCAAACATAACTAAGCTTTTAGCTGATAACCCTCAAGGATCAGTAGTTATACAAGCTGATGAAAAAGCACAAGCCGATGCAATTATTCAAGTTATGGACCAATCAAGAGAAGCTGGAGTTTATGCTATCTCGTTAGCATCAGAACCGAAGTTCTAATTTTATGGGATTTCTTGCTGAACAAAATTTAAAAATGCTGGGTTCCACCTTAGGAGCTTCATTTATTTTAACAGTTTCTATTTTCTTCATAATGCAATGGTTAATAGATGTAGGTGATGTTGAATTAGATAATACGTCTATCAAGATCGCAGATGTCACCATGCCTGAAAGAGAGCTTGAACTTCTTATGGATATGGAAAGACCTCAAGAAGAAGAGCCTCCTCCAGAAACTATGCCCCCTGAATTTGATATGACACCTCCAGCTGAAGTTGATAGTTCAGCAGCAAGACCTAACTTAGGTTTCAAAGGAAAAAAAGCGGGTGTTTTTGCTGATGGTTCTTATGTACCCATTTTCCAAGTTCCGCCAGTGTATCCAAGAAGGGCCCTTGAGAGAGGCATAGAGGGCTGTGTGATGCTCAAATTTACAGTTACTAAGGTTGGGTCTACAAGAGATCCTTCGGTTGAATGGGCAGTACCTCCAGGTATTTTTGATAGAGCAGCCATGAGATCTGCTTTAAAATATAAATATAAACCTCAAATTAGAGACGGAGAGGCCATCGAGGTACCTAATGTTAGAACAGTTGTTATCTTTAAAATTGAAGATGCAAATAAACCAGTAGACTATGTTCCTGAAGGGTGTGATTAAAAGTTATGAGTAATTTAAGTTTTCCAATAAAAGTTTTATTAATTTCAGCAGTTATAAGTTTATTGCCAGTTGCTGTAGGTGTTTCTCCTTTAGATTACAAAGGAAGTTCTTTGGAGGCAGCAGATGAAAAAAAAGAGAAGAAAAAAAGAAGAAGAACCAAGCTACCTAGTAAAAAAGCACAACGAATATTACAAAGCTTACAGCCTTTATTAGAAGCCGAGCAGTGGAATGAAGCTTTACTAGCTTTAACGCCAATAGCGAATCCTGAGTCTAAATTTACAGGTACCGATAGAGCTAAGATGTACTACTATCAGGGTTACATTTATTTCTCAATGGAAGATTATGGACGTGCAGAAACTGCTTACAAGGATCTAATAGCAGAACCTGATTCTAATGATCAAGAAATATTAGGTGCTCTATATTCTTTGTCTCAATTAGCATATATAAGTGAAGATTACAGAAAATCTATAGATTATTTATTGCAATGGTTTGATTTAGAAGAAATGCCCAGTTCTGATGCGTACGCACTTTTATCGATGACTTATTATCAATTAGAAGATTTCGTAAGCTCACAACAGAATATTGATATAGCTATAGAAATGCAGGAAGCAAGAGACATTCCTATCAAAGTAGCTGTTTTAGATGATGAGGGAAATGAAACGGGGGAGATGATAGAAACAGGAGAGACTGTTAAGGGTGTTGCTAAAGAGAATCATTATTTACTTAAGATGGCTCTTTATAGTGAACTTAAAATGGATCTATATGTATTGCCTATAGTAGAAAAGCTAGCCCAGAATTATCCTAAAAAGAAATATTGGACACAACTTTCTGCACTATATGGACAAGAAGAGAGACAATTAGATCAAATGGGTGCTCTTGAAGCTGCTTATGATGATAGGTTGTTAGACAAGCAGAGAGAATTTACCGCACTATCTCAACTATTATTCATGTTTGAAAACCCAAGAAAAGCAGCGAAGGTTATTGAAGATGGTTTAAACAGGGGTATAGTTAAAGCTGAAGAGAAAACTTTGAAAGCGGCTGCACAATATTGGCACGCTTCAAGGGAACTAGAACGCGCTAAGCCCTACTATAAAAAGGCTGCCAAAGTTGCTAAGGAAGGTGAGCTATACATATTCTTAGGTCAAGTTCATTTTGGTCTTGATGAGTTTACTGAAGCAGAAGAAGCTATAAGAGCTGGAATTAAGAAAGGTAAATTGAAAGATGCGGCGGCGGCGCATATGTTGCTTGGTCAGATAGCTTTTGAGAATCAAAAATGGGAAAGTGCTATTGCATCCTTTAGAGAATGTATTGATGTTGCTGAAAGACAATACGACGATAAAAAGAAGAAGCAAAAAGAAAAGAAAAAGAAAGTTCAAGACCAGGCTAGAAAATGGGTTACTTATACTGAAGGTGAAGAGGAAAGAGTAGAGGCCTTAATACTTAAGAAAAGAGCTCTAGGAATTTAATTTCGTAAATACTCAACAAATGAGTATTCAATTCCATTCCCCATTGATTTAATCCTTGATTGCTCAGTCCATTCTTTCTTATCCCAAGCTGGGAAGAAAGTGTCTGCTCTCTCTACAACAATATCAATCTCAGTTATAAGCAATTTGTTAGCTAAGGGCATAAACTCCTTGTAGATACTTTGTCCTCCAATAATACTTATCTTATTAGAATCTTTTTTTGCTTCCTTAATAGCGCTTTCAATATCACAAACTTCAATAACTCCTTCTCTATTAGTTGGAGAATTTGTCATTACTATATTTTTTCTATTAGGTAGTGGTTTACCAATTGAATCAAAGGTTGATCTACCCATTATCATGGCGGTATTCAATGTATTTTTTTGAAAGAATTGTAGATCCTCCTTTATATGCCAAGGTATTTTTCCATTTTTTCCTATGGCTAAATTTTTATCTACTGCAGCAATTAGAAATATTTCCATCACACAGCAATTGGCGCTGATATAAAGGGGTGCGGGTTATATTCTGTTAATTCAAAATCACTTATATCAAACTCAAATATACTACTTCTTTTTTTAATAATTTCTAACTTAGGCAAAGAGTGAGGATCTCTGCTCAGTTGCTCGTTTACTTGTTCTAAGTGGTTTAAATAAATGTGTGTATCCCCAAAAGAGTGCACAAATTCTCCTGGTTCAAGTTCAGTTACCTTGGCAATCATAAGAGTTAATAAAGCGTACGAAGCAATGTTGTACGGAACCCCAAGAAATACGTCAGCACTTCTTTGGTATAGCTGACAAGATAATTTTCCTTTACTTACATAAAACTGAAAAAGAGTATGGCACGGAGGTAGACCAGATTTAATCATCACAGGAATATCTTTAGGATTCCAAGCAGAAACAATTAATCTTCTAGAATCAGGACTTTTCTTAATATCCTGTATCACATTGTCTAACTGATCAACTCCTTCGAAATCTCTCCATTGCTTTCCATAAACAGGTCCCAGATCTCCGTATTGAGAAGCAAATTCCTCATCTTCGATAACATTATCAATAAATGTTTTCATCATATTTTTCCATTCTTTTGAATGCATGGTATATTTTTCTGATTGACCTGTTTGATTTAGCCAACTTTGGAAGGGCCAGTCGTTCCAAATATTTACACCATTTTTAACTAGATATCTTATGTTTGTATCTCCTTTTATGAACCAAAGCAGTTCATGAATAATGGAGTCTAAATTTACTTTTTTTGTTGTCATCAAGGGGAAGCCTTCTTGCAGGTCAAACCTCATTTGATGTCCAAAGATACTGATAGTCCCTGTACCGGTCCTGTCTTCTTTTTTTGTTCCTGTTTCTTTGATTAGCTTTAATAAATCAAGATATTGTTTCATTTTTTTGATTTTTATTACTATGTGAATAATAAATTAGATAGATTCCTATTACTATCATTGGCACGCAGAGAATTTGACCCCTTGTAAATAACTCAAATGCTACCAGACCTATATGTGTGTCAGGGGTTCTAAAAAATTCTGTTAAAAATCTTAATACTCCATAACCCACTAAAAAGTAACCAGAAATATACATGGTAGGTTTTGGCTTTCTAGACAACCAGACTAAAAATACAAATAAAATAATTCCTTCTGAAAACGCTTGGTAAAGTTGAGAGGGATGTCTTAGTAAACCTAGTGGATCAGAAGGAAATATTATTCCCCAAGATGCATCGGTAGGTCTTCCTAATAGCTCTGAATTTAAAAAGTTACCTATTCTCACTAAGCCAAGACCAGGAGGTACACAAGGAGCAACAATATCCATTAGGTAAAAAAACTTAACATTCCACCTTTTAGACATTAAAAAACAAGAAACAAGTACACCCACCAGTCCCCCATGAAAGGATAGACCGCCTTGCCAAATATAAAAAATGGAAAGAGGGTCTTTAAGGAGTTGTTCAATTCCGTAGAAGAACATGTACCCAAATCTACCTCCTATAATCGCGCCAAGCATTCCATAAAACATAAGATCACTAATATTTTCTGAGCTTAATTTATTGGACCGTTTAGTAAGTAAATAGTAAATGGTAAGAAAAGCAGCTATCCAAGTTAAGGAATACCATCTTATGGCTAGTGGTCCTATCTGAAAGGCTATCGGGTCTATTTCAGGTAATATCATGAAGGTTTTCTTATCATATCTACCATGTCATAGACTTGTTTCGGCGGTTTTTTAGTTAAAGATGAAACTGTTATAGCAAGAACGAAGTTAATTAACATTCCTATACTTCCAATTCCCTCCGGAGAGACAGACATTAACCAATACTCTTCAACATTCAGAGCAGGGTTAACAAATTTGAAGTAAATAATATATGTTGCCGTAAAGATTAAACCTCCTAACATACCAGCTATGGCACCTTCCTTATTCAATCTTTTATAAAAGATACCTAAGAATAAAGCAGGAAAGAACGTTGCAGCGGCTAACCCGAAAGCAAAGGCTACAACTTGGGCTACGAAGGCAGGAGGATATATTCCAAAGATACCAGCTATACCGATAGCTACAGCAGCAGAAATTCTAGCGTACCTCAATTCTTGTCTCTCAGTTATGTGGGGCATATAGGTTTTCTTTAGTAAGTCGTGCGAGATAGAAGATGAGATAACCAGTAATAGGCCTGCAGCCGTAGACAGCGCTGCAGCCAGACCTCCTGCAGCTACCAAAGCTATTACCCATCCAGGTAGTTGAGCTATTTCAGGATTTGCTAATACAATAATATCTCTATCAATATAAACTTCATTTGTACTATTTTTATTGGGTTTATTTTCTAATAGCCTTTCTCCATGCTCACCTCTTTCTTCAGTGTATTTAGGTTTTGTTCCTTCTAAAGCATTGCCAGAAGAGTACCTAATTGCACCATCATCATTTTTGTCTTGCCAGGCAATTAGTCCGATTTCTTCCCAGTTTTTAAACCATTTAGGCGCTGTCGAGTAGCTTTGATCTTGTATTGAGTCGATTAAGTTCATTTTTGCAAATGCTGCAACAGCTGGAGCAGTTGTATACAAGAGAGCTATAAAGATTAGAGCATAGCCAGCTGACTTCCTTGCATCACCCATACTTGGAACTGTAAAGAATCTTACAATTACGTGAGGCAGTCCTGCAGTTCCAAACATTAAAGCTGCTGTTATGCAAAATATATCTATAGTGCTTTTGGTGTTTTTAGTATATTCAGCAAAACCCAGTTCTAGGCTAACTTGGTCTAACTTGTCTAGGAGGAATGTTGAACTATCAACCAAAGTGCTTCCAAAACCAATCTGAGGAATGGCATTACCTGTCATTAGGATTGATATAAAGATTGCAGGAACTAGGTAGGCGAATATAAGGACACAATACTGAGCTACTTGTGTGTAGGTAATCCCCTTCATTCCCCCTAAAACTGCATAGAAAAAGACAATTGCCATTCCAACAATAACTCCAGTGTCGATATCAACCTCTAAGAATCGAGAAAAAACTATTCCTACTCCTCGCATTTGACCTGCGATGTAGGTAAAAGATATAAAAATTAAACAAAGTACCGCCACCTTTCTGGCAAAAGAAGAGTAGTACCTCTCTCCTATGAAATCAGGAACAGTAAACTTACCAAATTTCCTTAAGTATGGAGCAAGTAATAGAGCTAATAATACATATCCACCTGTCCAACCCATCAGGTAAACGGAACCATCTTTCCCTAAAAAAGCTATTAAGCCTGCCATCGACAAGAATGAGGCCGCCGACATCCAGTCAGCTGCAGTAGCCATTCCATTAGCTACAGGATGAACATCTTTTCCTGCTACATAAAAGTCATTGGTTGATTGGGCTTTAGACCATATAGCTATACCAATATATAGAGCAAAAGAAAGACCCACAAAAAGATATGTTAATAGTTGTACGCTCATTG
>CACDOC010000038.1 GCA_902554355.1 uncultured SAR86 cluster bacterium
GTCTCAAATCTGGTCCTTACGGTTGGTTTGTTGGTTGTTCTGAATGTAAATGGACTAAGAAACCTTATGATTTAAAAACTAAATGGGAAACTTACAAGGAATTACCTAAAGATCTTGGGTTGCATCCTGATTTAAATGAAAAAATTTTTGCAGATATGACTGTTAATGGCCCTTGTGTTTGGACCATGAAAGAAGAGAAAAAAATATTTGGCACGCCTGATGAAGACGAATTTATATTAGACATAGGGCTTAATAGAGCCATCGAGCTTATTGAAAGAAGTAATGCAGAGAATATTCTCTTTTATGAAAAAGTTACAGGATTACCAGTAATTCTTAAGAATGGAAGATTTGGAGAATATACAGAATGGGTAGGGTTTAACAAAGCTACAAAACTCAAACCGGAAGAAAAAGAACCTAGCCCGAAAGTGTCTTATTATGAACCTGATACGATTGATTACGATAGCGCTTCTGGGAGAAGGTATGTTTTAAAATCATTGCGACTTGAAGCGATTGTATTTTATAAAGATGGAACATGTGAACCTATAGGTATAAAGATAAGAAAACCGGGCAAGGCTTTTAAGTTTGTAAAGAATCTAAAAGTCGGTGATCAAGAAACTGAAGTACCTGCAGATTGGTATAAGTTAGATGCAGAGAAACAATCTTTTATTATCGAAGAAACTTTAAAACTCCAAAAGAATAAAAAAGTAGAAAAAATAGTGCGCTTAGATGATATTGAAGATAATGATTTGATTTAAGTTAAGAAAGATTTCTTAATAAGCCTACACAAGTACCTTCAAAATTTAATTCATCAACTGAAGGGTTAATCTTAATATCAGAGTAATTCTCATTTTCTGCTTTTAAAACCACTTCATCTGAAGAGAATTTTTTTAGAGTCTTAACGGTCACTTCATCGTTAATCCTTGCAACTACTACCGAACCTTCTTTAATATCTTTCGTTTTTCTAACACCAATTAAATCTTCTTCATAGATTCCAATATCAACCATACTGTCACCTTTAACTCTTAGATAATAATCAACACTTTCCGTTAGAAGATTCTGGGAATAGGGTATTCTTTTTTCAATATTTTCTTGCGCAAGAATAGGCCCACCAGCAGCTACTAGACCAATAACAGGTATCCCTTTCTCTTCTTCTTCAATTAAGACTATCCCTCTTGACGCACCAGACAATATTTTAATAAATCCTTTCTTTTCAATAGCCCTCAGATGTTGCTCAGCTGCATTAGCAGATTTGAATCCGAGCTTTTTTGAGATGTCTACTCGGGTAGGAGGAAACCCAAAATCTCCAATGTAAGATTTAATGAGATCCAATATTTCTTTTTGCCTTTCAGTTAAATTTTTCATAATCAAGCGACATTAATTGTCGTATATTTAGGTTAAACTAAGAATATAAGTATTACTGTAATTATATACAGTATGTTACTATTTGTAAATATGTTAGTAATAGGAATAACTTCAAGAGCACTTTTTGATTTAGATGAAAGTCATGCTGTGTATGAAGATAAAGGCTTAGAAGCATATAAAGATTTTCAAGTTGCTAATGAACATATTCCCCTAAACCCTGGACAGGCATTCCCTTTAGTGAATAAACTTTTAGCACTAAATCAAAAGATAAATAAAGATAAGAAAGTCGAAGTAATATTGTTAAGCAGAAATACTGCTGATACAGGATTAAGAGTCTTTAATTCTATACAACACCATGGATTAGATATCAAAAGAGCAGCATTTTGTGGAGGAGGAAGCCCACATACTTATGCAAAATCCTTTGGTGCACAATTATTCCTTTCTACAGAATTTTCTGATTGTAATTCTTCTATCCAAAATGGAGTTGCTGCTGCGAGAATAATTCCATCAGGTAAAACGGACAAGAACGAAGAAGCACTTAAAGTTGCTTTTGATGGAGACTCAGTCATTTTTTCGCAAGAGTCACAAACAATTTTTGACAGTAAAGGCTTAAAGGCTTTTGACGAGAACGAAAGAATATTGGCAAAAAAACCTCTTTTAGGAGGTCCATTTAAGCCATTTCTTTCTGCACTTTATGGTATCCAACAAGAATTTCCGTATAAAGATTGTCCTATAAGGATAGCTCTTGTTACTGCTAGATCGGCTCCTTCGCACGAGAGGGTAATCAGAACCCTAAGAGATTGGGATATAAGAATAGATGAATCTTTATTTTTAGGAGGTCTTGATAAAGCTGAGTTTCTAAAAGATTTTGGAGCAGATATTTTCTTTGATGATCAAATAGACAATTGTCAGTCTGCTAGTCTGAGGACTCCTACTGGTCATGTTATAAGTATCAATCAAAAAAATAAATCTTAAAAACAAGGTATAATTACCTCTCAATATTCTTTTTGTATAACAACTTTATATTAATGCATGGAACATATTTGCCTTGATTTAGAAGGGGTCTTAGTTCCGGAGATATGGGCTGAAGTCGCTAAACATACTGGCGAAGATAAGTTTAAATTGACTACTCAGGACCTAAAAGATTATTCAGAGCTCATGGATATGAGGATGGAGCTTGTTCGATCTTTAAATATGAATATTAAAGATATAAATACTATTGTTAACTCCATGGAGCCATTTGAAGGGGCTAGAGAATTTCTAGATTGGGTTAGGGACAACTTTCAATTAACAATTGTTTCTGATTCCTTTTATGAGTTGGCTTGGCCGCTTATAAGAAAGTTAGGAACTCCTTCTATTAATTGCCACTATTTAGATGTTCAGGGTGATGAGTTAATGGGTTATAAGCTTAGACAGAACAATAATAAGCAGAACGTTGTACGTGCATTAAAAGAAATGAAATTTACGGTTTTCGCGTCTGGGGACTCTTATAATGATATTAATATGCTTAAAGAGGCAGACTACGGAGTATTTTTTCAAGCTCCTGAACACATTAAAGATGAATTTCCAGATATAGATGTGGTAAATAGTCATACCGAATTAAAAGAATTATTTATATCTAAATCTCAGTTTGTTGAAAGAGGGTTGTAAATGGAAAAGGTAATCTCACAAGGTAAGAATCTAAGAAAAGCTATCAACGAAGGTAAGCCTCTACAGATAGTAGGAACTATAAATGCTTATTCAGCCTTGCTAGCAGAAGAAGCAGGTCATAAAGCAATATATTTATCTGGGGGTGGCGTTGCAGCTTCGAGTTTAGGTGTGCCTGATCTAGGTATAACCACCTTACAAGATGTATTAATTGATGTTGAGAGGATAACTAATGCGTCTTCCCTTCCACTCTTGGTTGATGCAGATACTGGTTGGGGAGGAGCTTTTAATATATCTAGAACTGTTAAATCTTTAATTACTTATGGTGCTGCAGGGATGCATATAGAAGATCAGGTAGCACAAAAAAGATGCGGCCATAGACCAAACAAAGAAATAGTTTCTTCCGAAGAAATGGTAGACAGGATCAAGGCTGCAGTTGATGCAAAAACAGATCAAGATTTCGTAATAATGGCTAGAACTGATGCTCTTGCCAATGAAGGTTTAGAAAGCGCTATTGAAAGAGCAGTAGCTTATGAACGGTCAGGAGCGGATGCTCTTTTTCCTGAGGCATTAACTGAGATAGAACAATATGAAGAATTTAAAAAACATCTAAAGATTCCTATACTGGCCAATATAACTGAATTTGGTCAAACTCCTTTATTTAGTCGCGAAGAATTAAATAAAGCTGGAGTAGACATGGTTTTATATCCTTTATCAGCTTTTAGGGCTATGAGTAGAGCTGCCGAAGCTGTTTATTTAGATATTAACAAGAACGGTACGCAAGAAGGTCAGTTAAAAAATATGCAAACTAGAGATGAACTTTATGACGTACTAGATTATCATTCGTTCGAAAATAAATTAGACGAGTTATTTAAAGAGTAAAGAAAATAAGATGGGTGAGAAAAAATTAGAGGGAGCAGGTTTAAGAGGGCAGGTTGCTGGTAATACTGCTTTATCGACAGTAGGAAAAACAGGTAAGGGTTTGACTTATCGTGGTTATGCCATAGAAGAATTAGCTGAGAAAGCTACATTTGAAGAAGTTGCGTATATGCTACTTTATGGAAAATTACCAACCCAATCCGAATACGATGAGTATTCTTCTAAACTACAATCATATAGATCCCTGCCTAATGAACTTAAAGAAGTTTTGGAAAGAATTCCTCAGGATACGCATCCTATGGACGTAATGAGGACAGGTTGTTCTATGTTAGGAAATCTAGAACCAGAAGGAGATTTCTCTAACCAAAACGAAACGGCTGACAGAATCTTAGCTTCCATGACTTCTATTATTACTTACTGGTATAGATATTCACATGAAGGAGTTAAAGTTGAGACTGCAACAGATCATCTAACAATTGGAGGTCAATTTTTATCTTTACTCACAGGCAACGAACCATCTGAAGAGCATTCTAGGGCTCTGGATGTATCACTTATTTTGTATGCTGAACACGGATTTAATGCATCAACTTTTACTGCTAGAACATGCGCTTCTACTTTATCAGATATGCACTCTTGCATTACAGGTGCTATAGGGACTTTAAGAGGGCCCTTGCATGGAGGAGCGAATGAAGCGGCGATGGAAATGATTGAAAAATTTAGTACTAGGGAAGAAGCGAAATCAGGAGTTTTAGAATTACTAGCAAACAAAGAAAAGATCATGGGCTTTGGACATGCTGTTTATAGCACTGAAGATCCCAGGAATGCCATTATTAAAGAGTGGTCTCATAAGCTTTCAGAGCTGAATGGAGACGCAACCTTATATGAAGTTTCAGACGAAATAGAAAGAGTCATGGATGAAGAAAAGGGTATGTTTGCAAATACAGATTTCTTTATGGCTTCTGCTTACCATTATTTAGGTATCCCCACTCCAATATTCACCCCACTCTTTGTGATAGGAAGAACTTCTGGTTGGGCAGCGAATATAATGGAACAAAGAGCTGATAATAGGATAATTCGTCCAAGTGAAGAATACATTGGCCCTGATAACTCTGTTTGGGTTGATATGGCAGATCGTTAATATTTAAAGGAATAAAATAATGTCCGGAAACGTTGAAACTAACGTACGTCCTAAACCAGACGATGTACTGGTTAAGATAGCTGACTACGTACTTGATAAACAAATAGAAAGTTCAGAGGCTTATAACACAGCAAGGTATTGTTTAATGGATACACTAGGTTGTGGTCTTTTGGCTCTCACTTTTCCAGATTGTAAGAAGCTCTTAGGTCCTTATGTTGAAGGCACAGAAGTTCCAGGAGGAGTAAGAGTTCCAGGAACAAAACATGTTCTAGATCCAGTTAAAGGAGCTTGGGATATTGGAGCCATAATTAGGTGGTTGGATTTTAACGACACTTGGCTTGCTGCAGAGTGGGGGCATCCATCTGATAATTTAGGAGGAATCTTAGCTGCAGCTGATTATCTATCTCAAAAAAATATTAGTGCTGGGATGGATTCTTTAGAAATGAAAGATGTCCTAACCTATATGATTAAAGCCCACGAAATACAAGGTATCCTTGCTCTAGAAAATAGTTTCAATAGGGTAGGTTTAGATCATGTTATTCTGGTTAAGATAGCTTCTACAGCCGTTATTTCAGCAATGTTTGGTTTGGACAAAGAACAAACAATAGATGCTTTATCTCAAGCTTGGGTTGATGGTCAAAGTTTAAGAACCTACAGACATGCTCCCAATGCTGGTCCAAGAAAATCTTGGGCAGCTGGTGATGCAACTAGCAGAGCACTTCAATTAGTTTTATTAACTCAAAAAGGACAAATAGGTTACCCGAGTGTTTTAACTGCACCTACCTGGGGTTTTTATGATGTTCAATTTAAAGGAAATCAATTTAGTTTACCTAGAGAATTTGATTCTTATGTTATGGAGAACGTATTATTTAAGATCTCTTTTCCTGCAGAATTTCACGCACAAACTTCTGTCGAAGCTGCAGTTATTTTGCACGAAGAGATTAAGGATAAATTAGATGAAATTGACACTGTTGAAATCACCACTCACGAATCAGCAATAAGAATAATTAGTAAGGAAGGCACTTTAAATAACCCTGCTGATAGAGATCACTGTATTCAATATATGACTGCCATAGGCCTGTTAAAAGGAAATCTTGTTGCTGAAGACTATGAAGACGACGTAGCTTCTGATCCTAGAATAGATGAATTAAGAAGCAAAATGGTAATTAAAGAAGACGAAAGGTATACAAGAGAATATTTAGAAGAAGATAAAAGATCTATAGCTAATGCAATTGTTATTCATTTCAAAGATGGGTCTTCCACTGAAAAGGTAGAAGTCGAATATCCTATTGGTCACAGACGAAGAAGAGAACAAGGCATTCCTCTTTTAATAGAAAAATTCAAATCAAATTTAAACACTCAATTTTCTGAAACTAGAAGTAAAGAGATTATTTCTTTATGTGAGGATCAATCTGTTCTGGAAAACACCTCAGTTATTGATTTTATGGCTTTACTAACGGCAGAATAGTATTAAAGGATTTTTATTGAGATAAGTTTCTGTAATTCTTGTAATGCATCTCTGGAGTTAATTACTTTTATGGTTTCCATTCCTAAATTTTTTGCTGGTTTTAGGTTGATGCCTAAATCATCAAGAAATACTGCTTCAGAAGGTTCTATGCAAGCTTTTTCACAGGCCATTTTATAAAATGCTGGATCTGGTTTCCTTAGATTAACCTTGCTGGATTCAATTACAAAATCAAACAGATCCATAATTACATCGTGTTTACCAGATACCGATACATTCCCTTCCTCAAAAGCTTCTTCTTTTAAAGATCGAATGTTATTTGTTAAACAAGCTTGTATTAAGTTGCCTCGAATTTTTTGAAGCACTTTAACCATCTCCGGTCTAATTTGACCTTGTAATAAGGCTATTACTTCTTTACCTTTTACTGCGTGACCTAGATTATTACTTTCCTCTTCAAACAAAAGATCAAACTCTTCCAAGTTAACTTCGCTCCTTTCTAACTTAGCCCATGCGTTATCATTTGGATTAGTTGAATTTACTTGTCTCAAGAAATCAGCAGGTAAATTATTATCTATTTCGAACTTATTGAAGGCTTCAAAGGGGCTGCTGGTAATAACGCCTCCAAAATCCCAAAATACTGCTTTAATCATAGGTTTTCTTGTTAAATTAAGGCTCTCAGTATATTGAAAAATTTAAAAAAAAATGAAATTTAATACCTAAAAAGCTGAAAAATCCTATAATCGCACCCCCAAAACAAGATTTAGATAAGAAAATGTCAGGAAATTCGTTTGGAAAATCTTTTGTTGTGACCACTTTTGGTGAGAGTCACGGGGTTGCGCTTGGCTGTATAGTAGATGGTTGCCCTCCAGGACTTGAGCTGACTGCCGAAGATATACAAAAGGATTTAAATAAAAGAAAACCTGGAAGTTCCAAATACACAACTCAAAGAAAAGAGGATGACATTGTTGAAATTCTTTCTGGTGTCTTTGAAGGAAAGACAACAGGAACACCTATAGGCCTATTAATTAGGAATAAAGATCAGAAATCGAAGGATTACGATGATCTCAAGGATGTCTTCAGGCCTTCTCATGCCGATTATACTTACACTAAGAAATATGGTTTTAGAGACCATAGAGGGGGTGGAAGATCTTCTGCTAGGGAAACCACTATGAGAGTAGCAGCTGGCTCAATCGCTAAAAAATATTTAAAAACAGTAGCTGGGATAAATATTAAAGGTTATTTGTCTCAGATTGGAAAAATGAAAGTTAAGCAGATAGACTTATCTGAAGTTGATAACAATCCTTTTTTCTGCCCAGATCCTCTGCTTATTAAAGAGATAGAAACTCTGATAGACACTTTAAGGTCAGAGGGAGATT
>CACDOC010000039.1 GCA_902554355.1 uncultured SAR86 cluster bacterium
ATGTTAATTCTTCATTAATTGTTAACGCTAAATTCCCAGGAAGGGTCCAAGGAGTTGTGGTCCAGCTCGCAACAAATACTGAGGAATCAACTTTACAAGAGAATATGTCTGCAATTTTCGGGTCGTCTATAGGGAAAATAAAATCTATTGAGATCGAAACCTTATCTTGATATTCAACTTCCGCTTCAGCCAAAGCGGACTTACAGTCAACACACCAATGAACTGGTTTATCACCTCTTTGAAGATGTCCATGATGAATTACCTTACCAAGAGACCTAACTATATTTGCTTCAAACTCATAATCCATAGTTACGTAAGGTTTATCCCAATCTCCAATAATTCCTAAACGTTTAAAATCTTTTTTCTGAATATCTATTTGTGAAGTAGCGTATTTTCTGCAAGCTTCTCTAAATTCAGAAGCAGTTACCTTCTGACCAACTTTACCAACCTTTTTTTCAACATTGAGTTCGATCGGTAAACCATGACAGTCCCAGCCTGGGACATAAGGAGCGTATTTTCCAGATAAGGTTTGTGATTTAACCACCATATCTTTCAGAACTTTATTCACTGCGTGACCAGTATGAATTTCTCCATTGGCATAGGGAGGTCCGTCATGAAGAATAAATTTATCTCTTCCTGATCGAGCTTCCTTTATTTTCTGGTTTAAATCTATATCTTCCCAATGCTTAAGCATTTTAGGCTCTTTAGAAGGAAGATTTGCCTTCATAGCTAGCTCAGTTTTAGGCAAATTTAAAGTATCTTTATAGTCAGTCATAACAAATTTTGAAGCACTTTAACTGAAATATTCCTTAGCTGTGGAAATATCTTTAAATATTTGTTCTTTTAAAGCTTCCAGTCCATCAAATTTCTTTTCATCTCTTACCTTCTTACAAAATTCCACGGTAATTTTCTTTCCGTATATGCGTTGGCTAAATTCTAAAATATGAACTTCAAGAACAGGTGTTTGGCCATCTACCGTTGGTCGGGTTCCCATATTAGCTATACCGCCAAATTCCTTACCTTCAAAGAGAACTTTGACTATATAAACACCTGCTATAGGCAACTTATTTTTAGGCAACCACAAATTAGCCGTTGGCACCCCCAGCTGACTTCCCAATTGTTTTCCAAAAACTACTTTGCCAGAAAACGTGTAAGGCCTTCCTAACAGTTCTTTGGCTTCATTGAAATCATTGGCGAGCAAACACTCTCTTATTCTTGTACTGCTTACTCTTTGGTTTTTAATGCTAAATGTTTCTGTCTTTTCAACTTCAATTTTGTTTTTAACTCCCCAATCTTGTAAAAAAGCAAAATCGCCTTCCCTATTAGCGCCAAACCTGAAATCATCTCCGATAACTAGTTTTTTAATACTCAAATTAGATAAAACTTTAGACAAGAAAACTTCAGGTGTCATATTCCTCAGTTGATTGTTAAAGTTAAGAAAGAAAGCAAATTCTATTCCAAGCTCTTTCATTCTTTTTACTTTCTCAGACCAAGGTAAAATTCTAGGCGGTTTCTTCTCATCAGTTCCAAGAGATTCTGCAAAAAACTCTTTTGCATGAGGTTCTGTGAAGATTACCAGTTTCTTCCACCCATTTTTTAGGGCATCTTTTTGCATATTGTTGATGATATGCTGATGACCAAGATGAAGCCCATCGAAATTACCTATGGTTGCAATTAACTCAGTTTCAGGGTGTCTTTCCTTGTACAAGTCAATGTTTTGTATGCCCCTAATTAAATACATCTGTATTAGAAAAATCTTTTATTCTTAAACCTAAAATCCACAAACTTAAAAAGTAGCCAACCATCCCTATTAATACTATTTTAAAAATATATACGAATCGACTAAATTCGCTAATTTGTCTTAAGTATTCTACTTCTTGAGAGAAAAAATTGATCAGTAAGATGAGAACCGAGGACGCTATCAACATCCTAAATAAAAAATAGATCCATCCCTTTGAGGATTTATAAACCTTATCTTTATACAACAAAATTAATAGAGTTATCACTGTAAAAAAAGCCGAAATGGAACTAGCTAACGCAAGACCCACGTGGGCGTAACCTAATTGAAAGGCTAAAAGCCATGCAAGAAAAGCATTTAATACCATAGATATTAATGCAACAAACATGGGTTTCTTAGGTTGCTGTCGAGCAAAAAAACTAGGTGTTAAGATTTTAATAAGCATAAAAGCTAATAATCCAAAGGCTAAAGCGATTAAGCTAGAAGAAGCCATAGAAGAATCTTGCGCTCCAAACTCTCCTCTTTCAAAAAGAGTTAAGATTATAGGTTCTGCTAACATCACTAACCCTATTACAGCTGGTAAACCTATCAAGAGTATTAATCTAATAGACCAATCTAAGGTGCTTGAAAACTGTTCTCTGCTGTCACTAGCGAATAGGTTGGATAGCCTGGGTAAGATCACTGTTGCAATGGCTATGGCAAAAATACCTAAAGGCAGTTGCATTAACCTATCGGATACGTAAAGCCAACTTGGGCTACCGGTAGGCAATAAAGAGGCCAAGATAGTATCAATCAACATATTTATTTGGGTTACCCCTCCTGCAATTATTCCTGGCACCATTAAAAACATTACTTTCCTAACTCCAGGATGTTGTAGATTGAGCTTGAATCTTGGTAAAAGACCCAATCTCATTAAAGAAGGGATTTGAATTAAAACTTGTATTATTCCAGCGAAAAATACAGCCCAAGCTATGGCATAAATTGGAAGGTCTAAATCAGGCGCAAACCATATGGCAGCAGCAATTAAACTTAAATTATAAAAAAGAGGCGTCAAAGCAGGTAATGAAAACCTTTCGTAAGAATTAAGAATTGAGCCGGACAAAGCTACTAAAGACACAAAAAATAAATATGGAAAAGTTATTTGAAGTATATCTATAGCAAGCTCTTTCTTTAATGGCTCCAAATAAAAACCTGGGGCAAAAATCATTACAAAGACAGGAGCTGCTAGTAGAGCAAGTATGGTTACGCATAAAAGAGTGCTGGATAAAGCTCCAAAGGTATAATTAATTAAATCCTTTGTTTCCGAAGCAGAATGTTTTTCTTTATATTCAGCAAGAACGGGTATAAATGCTTGATTAAATGCTCCTTCAGCAAAAAGCCTTCTGAATACACTAGGAATTTTCATCATTACAACGAATGTATCTAATGCGACACCTGCTCCTAACAGACCAGTTAGAACAATATCTCTTACAAGACCTAGAATCCTCGAGACAAAAGTCCAAAAACTAACTAGGCCACTACTAAGTAATAGTTTGAAAGAATTAAAGCTCTTTTTAGATTTAGAGTTCAGTCTTCAACCTCTTCATCTGGTTTTAAATCAAGAGAAACTGAATTTATACAATACCGTAATCCGGTAGGTTGAGGACCGTCGGGAAACACATGCCCTAAATGCGCCTTACATTTATTGCAATGCACCTCAGTACGAACCATGCCTGCTGAATGATCTTCTTCTGAACCTACATTTTCATGATTAATAGGCTCCCAGAAACTGGGCCATCCTGAACCTGAATCATATTTAGTTTTAGAACTAAACAGTGCCTCTCCACATACGACGCAATTATAAACTCCAGGAGTTTTCACTCCATCGTATTTTCCTGAAAAAGCTGGTTCAGTGCCTTTATTTTGAGTGACATAATACTCTTCAGGACTAAGTTCTTCTTTTAACTTTTCGTGGTCTTTTTCGGTCATGGCTAAGCTCCTACGGCTTTTCTCAAAACATCTCTATACGAATTTTCGATGCACATTTTTTCTAGGTGTCCATTTTTAATAAGCATTTGATGAGCTTTAGGTAGATTGTACCAAGGGCATCGAGTAAATAGATGGTGCTCCAAGTGATAATTTACATTATGAGGAACCATTAAAAATCTAGTTAAAAAAGTTGATTTAGTGGTTCTCGTGTTATCAAAATGATTATTTCCCGGGGTTACGGCATGTTCAGATATATTCCTAATCCTTATTATCAAACTGTAATAAGTAAAAGAAGGTAGCCACCACAACAAGAAAAATATAGACCAATGCATAGTTGTTGAGATAAGAATAAATATCAGTAAATTTGAAATTAAGAAACCGTAAAGCTTATTTGAGGTTTTAGATATTTTATTAGGTAAGTTATCCCCTTTTGTTTTGAAAATGGAGATTAAAGATCCTCCGTATCTTCTGACTCCTGTCCAGCCAGTTAAATCTCTAAAAACCTTCCTTGTAAAACTTCTTTTGGTAATGGGAAATGGCGAGCTCAGAACTAAATCAGGGTCCTCTTCGGTTTCAGTGTGCCTGTGGTGTTTAAGATGATAAGGCCTATAAACTCTATTATCTTGAAAAATAGGATAAGCACAAAACCACTGACCTATCCAATCATTCACTTTATTGTTGGTGAATAAAAGATTATGGGCAGCCTCATGCGCTAATACAGCTAAAGCAAATTGTTTACTTCCTACAATAACTAAAGCAATTAAAAAAGTAATAGGATTGGGGTAAATGTAAAAAAGAACCATTGCTGCAACCATTTGTAGCCAATTGGAACTTATGGAGAGTACATTTCTCCAATCTTGCTTCGCTTTTATTTCTTCGTATTGCTCTTCAGAAATAACGTCTAAAGGCTTAACGTCATTTGTAGCCATATGTTGATTATATCTAAGCTTTCAGAAGATTAAAATTTAATCAAGAAAAGGTACGCTGATACTATCTTTAATTCTTGCCTGGATAAAAGTAGGCATCGGTTCTTTTGATCTTACTTGCTCTAACCATATTACCCCATCAAAAGGTTTGCTGTTTCCTCTAGTACCCACAAAGTCTAGGTCTCCATCTTTATCTAAATCTACAGGTATCCATTTGTCATACATTCCTCTTTTTCTTCTTAGTACATTATTTTTTTTCCAACCCGATCCAGTTTTTTCAAACCAGACTACGCTTCCAAGAGCTTGATTTGAAGAATCTAAATCATCTTTATCCCTACTTCCTCGACTGTACGAACCAACAAATGCATCAAAATCACCATCAGCATCTATATCAGCTAAAGAAACACTAACTAGCTGGTCCGGCTTAATGCTTCCTATGACTTCTAGTTCCCAATCCAAGTTGGACTCTTCTGGCTGATATAAAGCTATAAGGTAATGAGGCCAGACGGTGCTAACTATGTCTAATCGGCCATCTTGATTAAGGTCTTGATAATCCATATTAAAGCCTGTTAGCCAAGATCCATTGGGAAGGTCCTTAGATAGATTAATTGCATGCTCTTTAAAATTCAGATTACCTAAATTCTCCATCCAAAGTATTCTTGCTTCGCCTCTTGAACCAACAACAATATCCATATCTCCATCTTGATCTAAATCAACTGGTTGCGAATTAATTGGGATCTTTACTTTTGTAAGAACAATCTCTTCCCATTGACTTCCGTCTAAAGGCTCTTGAGGCAATTTATAAAAAGAGACATTTTTTAAAGGAGAATTAGATCCAGTAGCATTTTCCCCTCCTTTATTAGCAGTAATAACTTCTACTCTTCCATCATCATCTAGATCTGAAAAGAAAACTCTAATAAATGAGCCTCTATTTAAAGTAGATTGCGGGATAGTTCTTTCCCAATTTACTTTGCGGTGATCTTTGGTTGGATTCTTAAAATAAACTAAATGCGCTAATTCACAAGCAACTACTATGTCCAGCCAACCATCTCCGTCAGCATCAGCCACATCAACATCTTCTGCAGAAGGTGCTTCCGAACCTGAAGCTAAAGTAGTAGAAATCCAAGTGAATGGATCTTCGCTTCCCCAAGCTATCCTTACGTAACCTTCAGGTACGCCGTATTCAGTATCCAGTTCATGGACAGAGATAATATCTAAATATCCATCCTTGTCTAAGTCTGCCATTACTAACCCGTCGCTTCCAGCTAAGTCAGAAGGTCCTATTGAAGCGTCATCTATAATGTGCTCTTTCCAAGATATGTTAGATTGAGCACTGGAATAACTTATAAATAAACCAGCGACAATAAAAAATATTACTTTTGAAGATAATCCCATAAATTATTGTTAAAGTTTTTATCATCAGGGAAAGAACCAAGCCTAACTAATACTAATTCTTCACTAGGAACAATGGCCAGTACTCTAGATCCTAAACCCAAAGCAAGGATAGCGTCTTTGGGTGCACGTGAAAATAAGTTGCCGGACGTTAGTTCTTTTTCCCAAGTCATATGAGTTTTAGAATTATTTAGCCACCATAAGTATCCGTAAGCTTCATTCATATTTTGCGATTTTAAAAAAGTATCATCAAAAAAATCTATATCCGATATAACATGTTTAGTCCCAACTTCCCCACCATTTAGAATAAATTCACCAAACTTTAAAAGATCTTTTGCAGTAGTAACTAGACCATATTTGGCAGAATCTTTTGGGAATCCCATGCGACCTTTTTTTCTTTCCTTCCAAAAAGTCTCATTCATTTGTAATTCATTAAATAACCACTCAGATGAGAGTTCATTTATCGAAAGACCAGAAGTCTTCTCGAGAACATTAATTAGCTGGCTGTATGCTCTAGTGTTATACAACCATTTTAATCCGGGCTCGGCGTTATAATTAAGGTCAACGTCAAGACCGGAAGTCATTGTTAACAAATTCCTTACTTTAATCAGACTCTCTTTTTCTGCGGATAGCTGAGTCCAGCTTCCAATATAAGAGGTAACAGATTCATTGATATCTATTAATCCTTTCTGCTGAGCTATGCCTATTAAAATTGAAACTATACTTTTTTGAATAGAGGCTACATCCTCTTGGCTTCTGCCTTCCATCAATCCATGTCGAAGTAAATTAAAAAACATCAAGCTCTTCGGCTTTAAATTTTTCCGAACTTTAAATTCCTTTTCAACTACGATCTTTCCTTTCTCTGAAACCAGAAAACTGGAAGTATTATTTTCTTTTAAATAAGAATCGAGATCATCCGTAAATCCAGTTGAAACGAAAATTAATGAAATAAAGATTATGATTGTTTTCATAGCAAGGACATCAACTATAAAGGAAACAAAAAAAACGGCTACATTAGTAGCCGTTTTTTACATTAACTTTTCTAGTTACTTATAGCTTTTATATTGTTGGCTGAATAAACTCTAGGCTGATCACAATCAGCTATAGTCTCAGGGTAACTTCCAGCCATCATATTTTGTAGTCTTGCATCTCTGGCTGCTCCGTATTCCGCCATAGAATTAAATCCAATATTTATATAAAAGTCATTTGTAGCAGTTGTATCGGAGCCGCCTCCTGGCCACCATCTCCAAACTCCTCCAGTATGACCAATGCTATCTAGATACGCATTCCAAACCTTATCATTTTCCATTAAATCAGAAACGCCTTTGCCTTCCTTAAACGAACAGCTTGAAAATGCCCAGTAATTTAAATCACCTTCTTGAAAATCTGATGTCGGTCTTCTTGCTTCAAATATATCCCAATGACTCCAAGAGGCACAATCTACTAGATTTTGCCATTTGCTAAAGACTTTTGTTCCGTTCTCATAGAACCAATCAAGAGTTGTGCCTAAATCAGTATTATTATAAGTAAAACCAGCCCAGGCTAAGTCATAATCTCCATCACTAGCAGCAAATAAAGTTGGTGTAAGAACCCACCCTTCATAAGGTGCAGGGTATTCAAGGTCGTACCAGTCCTTTTTAACCATCTTAAGAACATCATTTACATCCTTACCATCTTTTAAATTACACTGTAGAACTTCACCTGTTACAGTCCTATAACTGTGATCATCAGTTAAAATTCCGAAACTAGTTAAAAAAGTTAAAGTAATTATTA
>CACDOC010000040.1 GCA_902554355.1 uncultured SAR86 cluster bacterium
CAGGTACATCATCCATTTGAGTATCTTGATTAGTATCCTCGTAGGAAGAATCTGAAGAACCCCTGCTATCAAGAAATTGCATATCTCTTGCAACAATTTCGGTGGTATATCTAGTCTGGCCATCTTGTTCCCATTTTCTAGTTTGAAGCTGTCCTTCGATGTAAATTTTTGAGCCTTTCTTTAGATACTCACCAGCAATCTCAGCAAGTCTTCTCCATAACACTACTCTATGCCACTCAGTTCTTTCTTGATTAGTTCCAGTCTCTTTATCTTTCCAAGAATCTGAAGTAGCCAGACTTAATGTTGTTACAGCAGCTCCGCCTGCTGTATATTTAATTTCAGGATCTTGACCTAGATTTCCTACGAGAATTACTTTATTTATTCCACTTCTTGCCATATTGTTTTTTAGTTTAGTTAATCTTTGCAACTAGGATTATAATCACTTTTCAAAATTAAAGTTCCAAAAATATTAATTCTTTTAAAAAATGAAGCACATTAAAGTAAGAGGTGCAAAACAACATAATCTTAAAAACATAGATGTTGATCTACCTAGAGATAATCTTGTTGTGATTACAGGTCTTTCAGGTTCAGGAAAGTCTTCTTTAGCTTTCGATACCCTTTATGCAGAGGGACAAAGAAGATATGTAGAATCCTTATCAGCCTACGCTAGACAGTTTCTTTCGATGATGGAAAAACCCGACGTTGATCATATAGAAGGCTTGTCCCCAGCAATATCAATAGAGCAAAAGTCAACATCTCATAATCCGCGGTCTACGGTAGGAACAGTAACTGAAATATATGATTATTTAAGACTCCTTTTTGCAAGAACAGGGACTCCAATGTGTCCAGATCATAAAATCTCTTTAGAAGGTCAAAGTTCGAATCAAATTTGTGACAAAATTCTAGAATTAGATACAAAAACAAGGTTTATGATTCTTGCGCCGATGATCAAAGATCAAAAAGGTGAACATCTTCATGTGTTCGAAGAATTAAAGGTACAAGGTTATGTAAGAATGCGCGTTAATGGGATAACTGTTGATGTAGACGATATCCCTAAATTAAATAAAAATAAAAAACATTCTATTGAAGCGGTAATAGACAGGCTCGTAATGCCTGCTAGGGTTGATGATAACTTCAAACTTAGGCTCTCTGAATCAGTTGAAAATGCATTAAATTTAGGTGAAGGAAGTCTTACTGTCTTTTTAATTGATGATGAAGAAGATAAGACATTTAGTTCTAATATGGCATGCACTAAATGTGGTTACAGTATTCCTGATTTAGAACCCAGATTGTTTACCTTTAATAATCCAGCTGGTGCTTGCTCTGGTTGCGAGGGTTTAGGTATAAAGCCTTATGTAGATGTTTTAAAAGTAATTCATGAACCTTCAGCAAGCTTAAGTGAAGGCGCTATTAGAGGTTGGGATATAAGCCATAAATATCATTTCCATTTATTAAAATGCCTTGCAAAAGAATATGGATTTTCATTAGAAGATCCTTTTGAGGAATATGATGCAGAAACTAAAGATCTCATCTTGAATGGAAGTAATGGCAAGCCAGTAAATTTTAGCTGGAGAACAAAAAGAGGAAGGTTAGTTGATAGAAGGTTTCCTTTTGAAGGAGTTTTAAACAATATAAACAGAAGATATAAAGAAACGGAATCTAACTACATTAGAGAAGATCTATCAAAACTAATTAGTGTATCTGATTGCAAAGAATGCTCAGGGACTAGATTAAGAAAAGAGGCCAGAAATATCTTTATAAATGATACAAATTTGCCTGAAATTACCTCTTTTACAATTGATCAGGCATTTGAATTCTTCTCGAAACTTACTTTAACTGGGTCAAAAAAAGAAATAGCTGACAGGATAGTTAAAGAGCTAAAAGAACGCTTAGAGTTTCTTATTGATGTAGGCTTGAATTATCTAACTCTTGAAAGAAGTGCAGAAAGTCTTAGCGGAGGAGAAGCACAAAGAATAAGACTAGCAAGTCAAATTGGGGCAGGCTTGGTTGGTGTTACTTATATTCTTGACGAACCGTCAATAGGATTACATCAAAGGGATAATGAAAAACTACTTAAAACTCTCACTAAATTAAGAGATATGGGAAATTCGGTAATTGTTGTAGAGCATGATCATGAAACAATGATGTATGCAGATCACATTATTGATATTGGACCAGGTGCCGGTGTTCATGGAGGTAAAGTTTGTGCTCAAGGAACAGCTAAAGAGATAGCTAAATCAAAAAATTCAATAACGGGTGAATATCTTTCAGGAAAAAGAGCTGTTTCTATTCCGAAGAAAAGAAAAGAATTTAATAAAGAAAGATTGATAAAGCTTACAAAAGCTACCGGACATAATTTAAAGAATGTAAATCTAGAACTACCTTTAGACTTGTTTGTTTGTGTTACTGGCGTATCAGGCTCTGGAAAATCTACTTTAATTAACCAAACTCTCCTTCCAGCAATCTCCAATGAAGTGTCAAGAGCAGATAAGAGAGACCCTAAACCTTTTAAAGACTTATCCGGAATAGAGCATATAGATAAAATTATAGAAATTAGCCAAAGTCCTATTGGCAGAACTCCAAGATCAAATCCAGCTACTTATACTGGCTTGTTTACACCACTGAGAGAACTCTTTGCTGGTACACAAGAAGCTAGATCAAGAGGCTATAAGATTGGTAGATTTAGCTTTAACGTTAAAGGGGGAAGATGTGAATCTTGCCAAGGAGATGGGGTAATAAAAGTAGAGATGCATTTCTTGCCGGATGTTTATGTTAAATGCGATGTATGTAATGGACATAGATATAACCGAGAAACATTAGATATTAAATACAAAGGTAAAAATATATATGAGGTATTAGAGATGACTGTAGAGGACTCTTTAGAGTTCTTTGAATCCATACCTGCTATAAAGAAAAAATTATCTACGTTACAAGACGTAGGATTGGGATACATAAAATTAGGTCAACAAGCTACCACCCTTTCAGGCGGAGAAGCGCAAAGAGTTAAGCTAGCTAAAGAATTATCTAAAAGCCCCTCAAACCACACTTTATATATTCTTGATGAGCCTACAACAGGACTTCATGTTCATGATATTGAGTTACTGCTAAAGGTTCTTAAGAGATTAAGAGACAACGGCAATAGTGTTGTAGTTATAGAGCACAACATGGAAGTTATAAAATCTTCAGATTGGGTTATCGATCTAGGTCCTGAAGGAGGTCATGAGGGTGGACAAATAATTGCGAAAGGATCTCCTGAACAAATTACAAAAGTAAAGGGCTCTCACACCGGAAAACACTTAAAAAAAGAATTAAAGGCTAAGAAGTAACTTCTTCTTCTATTTCTTCGGCAAGATTTTTTTCTTGCCTATCTACAAACTCTATTTGGGCTGAAGGTGCTTTATCGCCATTTCTTAGACCACTTTTTATGACCCTTAAATACCCACCTGGCCTATCTTTATAACGAGGCCCTAATTCTTCAAAGAGCTTGGCTACTGCCTGTTTGGATCTTAATCTTGAGTAAGCTAATCTCTGATTAGCTACTGTATTTTCTTTAGCTAAAGTAACTAAAGGTTCTAAGAATCCTCTAATTTCCTTTGCTTTGGCAAGGGTAGTGCTAACAGATTCATGTTCTATTATTGATATTGCTAAATTCTTCTTTAATGAATTTCTTTGAGGGCTATTTCTATTTAATTTTCTGCCCGATTTTCTATGTCTCATATATATTTAACTATTTTCTGGTGGCCAATTATCTAGGATTAGCCCTAAGGATAAACCTCTTGAGAGTAAAACTTCTTTAATTTCATTCAGTGATTTCTTACCTAAATTTGGTGTTCTAAGAAGATCAGATTCCATTCTGGTGACTAAATCACCTATATAATGGATATTTTCTGCTTTTAAACAGTTAGCTGACCTAACTGTTAACTCTAATTCATCAACTGGTCTTAACATAATTGGATCAATTTTTGCTTCTTCTTTTTCTTCAATAACTTCCTCTAGTCTACCCAATTCAGCAAAAGCAGATAACTGATGTTGTAGAATAGTTGCAGAAATTCTTAAAATTTCTTCTGCATCTAAAGTTCCGTCCGTGTCTATATCCACTGTTAGCCTATCTAGATTAGTTCTTTGCTCTACTCTCGCATTATTTACCTGGTAAGTCACTTTTCTAATTGGAGAGTAAGTAGCGTCTAGTCTTAAAAGGCCGGTTTCTTGGCCTTCATCTTCAGTTAAAGCTTTAACAGGGACAAAACCTCTTCCTCGAGTTACACGCATGATCATATTCAAAGAGCCTTCTGCATTTAAAGTCGCGATGTGATGATCTGGGTTAATTACTTCTACTCCATTAGGAAGCTCTATATCTCCTGCTATTACACTACCGCTTCCAGTTTTATTTAAAGTTAGTTCGGCATCTTCAACTTCAGTAAGTCTTATGGATAAATCTTTTAGATTTAGAAGAATATCAATAACATCCTCTTGAACGCCTTCAATGGTACTGTACTCATGAAGGACGCCATCTATTTTTACTTCAGATACAGCTGTTCCCGGCATAGAAGATAATATGATTCTTCTTAATGCATTTCCTAGAGTATGTCCAAAACCTTGTTCAAGGGGCTCAAGCACTATCTTGGAACTATTAGGTCCAGATTCTTCAATGACTATCTCTGTTGGTGTTAAAAAATCTTTAATAATGTCGTAATTGTCTGTCATATTTTTTTCCTTTATATTATTTTGAATAAAGTTCAATGATTAAATTCTCATTGATATCTGTATCAAGTGAAGACCTTTCAGGTGTAGCTTTGAAAACTCCAGAAAAAATTTCTGCATTAACATCAACCCAATCGCATTCTTCTCTATTTTTTGCAATTTCTAATGACTGCTGAACCCTATTTTGCGCTTGAGCTTTACTAGTCAAAGAAATATTATCACCAGGAAATAATTGGTAACTTGGTATATTAACTTTTTTATCATTTACTAAGACAGCTTTATGGCTAACTAATTGCCTAGCTTCCGCTCTAGTTGAAGCAAATCCCATTCGGTAAACAACATTATCTAATCTGCTCTCCAGTAGTTGCAGTAAGTTATCACCAGTTACGCCTTTTTTTCTAGCAGCCAGTTTGTAATAAGTTTTAAACTGCTTTTCCATGACACCGTAGATCCTTCTTACTTTTTGTTTTTCTCTTAACTGTACTCCATAATCAGAAATTCTTGGGCGCCTTGTTCTTCCATGCTGTCCGGGTACTGTTTCTGACTTACATTTAGAATCATGAGACCTAATTCCACTTTTTAATAATAAATCTCTTCCTTCTCTTCGAGAAAGTTTACATTTTGGTCCTATATATCTAGCCACTTAGACTCTCCTCCTTTTTGGCGGTCTGCATCCATTATGAGGGATTGGAGTAACGTCAGTTATTTTAGTAATCTTAAAACCTTTTGAGTTTAAACCTCTTATAGCAGACTCCCTTCCTGATCCAGGACCTCTTACTTGTATTTCTAAACTTTCTACACCTACCATTTTAACTTTGTCTCCAACTGCTTCAGCAGCTTTCTGCGCAGCAAAAGGAGTGCTCTTTCTAGAGCCTCTAAAACCTTGGGCTCCGGAACTTGATTGCGCAATAGCATTACCTTGTTTATCAGTAATACTAATCAGAGTATTGTTAAATGAAGCATGAATGTGAGCGATACCCTCACTTATTTTTTTCCTATTACCTTTTTTTGTTGCCATACCTTACCTTCTTATAGGACGTTTAGGTCCTTTTCTTGTTCTTGCATTATTTTTTGTTTTTTGACCTCTTACAGGCAAGTGCCTTCTGTGTCTAATCCCTCTATTAGTGCCCAAATCTTGTAATCTTTTTATATTAGTAGCAACTTCTCTTCTTAAGTCTCCTTCTACTATGAAATTACCTACCTCACTTCTGATTAATTCAAGCTGATCTTCGTTTAAATCCGAAACCTTGGTAGAAGGAGCAATTCCTATCTTTTGACATATATCCTTAGCTCTTGTTTTGCCAATACCATAAACATAAGTCAAAGAAACTTCTGTATGCTTATTATCTGGAATATTAATACCTGCTACACGAGCCATTCTTTTCTCCTTTATCCTTGTCTTTGTTTATGTCTGGGTTCAGTAGAACAAATTACGTAAAGTGTCCCTTTTCTCTTAACTATTTTGCAATTTCTACAAATCTTTTTAACTGAAGCTCTTACTTTCATAATTTATCTACCACCTAACGGATTGTTACCGTAACCCTTTAAATTAGCCTTTTTTAGCAACGATTCATATTGATGTGACATTAAATGAGATTGAACTTGTGACATAAAATCCATAACAACTACTACCGCAATAAGTAACGAAGTTCCACCAAGATAAAAAGGGACATTAGCTGAAACAATTAAAAATTGTGGCATCAAGCAGACAAGAATTAAATATCCTGATCCCCATACAGTTAGTCTTGTCATAACACCATCAATATATTCTGCTGTATTCTCTCCAGGTCTTATTCCAGGCATATAAGCTCCTGACCTTCTTAGATTTTCTGATATTTCTTTAGGGTCAAATTGTAAAGCAGTATAAAAGAAACAGAAAAATGCTATAAGAGCAGAAAAAAGGAGTACATATAAAGGCTGGCCTGGTCCTAAAGCTAAGGCGATTTCTTGAAGCCACTCAAATCCTTCACCTTGTCCAAACCAAGTGGAAGCTGAAGCAGGAAATAAGAGTAAACTACTAGCGAATATAGCAGGAATAACTCCCGCTTGGTTAATCTTCATAGGAAGGTAAGAAGCTTGACCCTGTACCATTTTCCTTCCTTGTTGTCTTTTAGCATAATTTACTGTAATCCTTCTTTGACCTCTTTCAATCCATACTATGAAAGCTATAGCCGCAATTGCTACTAAGGCAATTGAAAGTAGCATAATCAGATTTATATCTCCTTGCCTAGCCCCTTCAAAAGCTTGGCCAACTGCTCTAGGCAGTCCTGCAACAATACTGGAAAAGATTATTATTGAAATACCATTACCTATGCCTTTCTCTGTTACTAATTCTCCTAACCACATAAGAAATACAGTTCCAGTAACTAATGAAGTTACAGCCAAGATTTGAAACATTAATCCTGGTTCTAGAGCTAAACCTTGGTTTTGCAACCCTAGAGCGAGACCGCTCGCTTGGATTAATGCCAAAAGCACTGTTCCATAGCGTACATATGAAGTCCTTAATCTCCTTCCTTCTTCTCCCTCTTCCCTAAACCTCTTCTTTAAGGAAGGAGTTGTTCCTTCAACAAGGCTCATTATGATAGAAGCAGTTATATAAGGCATTATGTTTAAAGCCATGATACTCATTCTTTCTAGAGCACCACCAGAAAACATATTAAATAAGTCTAACAATGTGCCTTGATTCTGTTGGAATAAGTTTGCTAACTTATCAGG
>CACDOC010000041.1 GCA_902554355.1 uncultured SAR86 cluster bacterium
TAATACTTTAATAAGATCGGGTAATAATGATTTAGCGCGTAAATCCTTTAAATCTAATTGCATTTCACAAAAATTATCAACGTCAAATTTTTTATTTTGACTTAATAATTCTCGAATTCTATCTGCTCTCGAATTATGAGTAGGAAAATTATGTATATAAAATTCACCATCTTCTCCCATGGTGTCGTTATTAGCTGTTAATGAAAAACCTTCTGCAGGATTGTTTTCAACCAACAATTGATCAGCTTTAGCTAATGCAAAATCATATTTATCTAACCAGCCAATTAATGGAACTGAACCAGTGGCGTTTTTTCGAACAGGCATAGTGGTCGCTATATATCTTTGTAAGCTACTTTCCTTATCTACACAAATAATATTATTAACTAGTGGACATACATCATTTTCAAATAAGAAACTTCTAAATTCCTCAGCGGAAGTAGCAAGGGGTAATCTTGATAAAGCACCTGCAGAAGTAGGGACGTCTTGCAAAGACCAATATAAGCTAGTTTGGTAAGGAGAATCTGTAAGATTACTTATTCCTAGCTCTTGTAATAAAGGCTCTAAAAGAACACCATGATGAGTTCTTTTAATATCAATTTCTTTATTAGATTGGTCTTTTATTTCAATAATCTCTTTCCTGGAAATAACTTGCTTTAATCCAGACTGCGATTCGTATTCGTTCCCTTTTATTTTTTCTATAAATAAATCGTAACAATCTATAAAACCTGTAGTTAATCCCCATGCGACATCTTTTGTATAGCCCATCATGAAATAGGGAACACCTGGAAAAGCAGCTCCAAAAACATCCCAAGAATCTGAATGTAGGTGTGCGTAAAAAAAGGTGCTCGGAATAGTAAAAGGCTGGTGAGGATCTGTGGCTAAAATCGGTTTACCAGATACTGAAAGCTCTCCTGTTACTGCCCAGTTATTACTACCAGAAAATGAAGGAACTTTTACATGCGGGTAAGCTAACTCAATTATTTTTGGATCAATTTGCTTTAATGGTTCTTTTAATTCTTCAACTAGAATTCTGTCTTCTTCTGAGAGATGCAGGACATGATTAGAAAAGATATCTACTCCGTGTGTTGCCATCAATCTTCCTAACACAAGCTTTTCAGTCCAGCTTTTATGCTGAAACCATGATGTAAATCTGTATCTAGCAGCAATATCTGACATTGTGAATTCTCTTGGTAAAGCGCCGGCATGTTTAAATTCAGGGGGAACTTCTTCTAATGACCTGACATAAGCATTAAGTCCTTGAAGATAAGCTTCTGCTATAGAATCTCCATCACTAGTTGGAAGCTCGTTTAATTTGACATGAACATTAAAAGCTTTTTGTAAAGCGTCTTGCGCGAGAAACCTTTCTCCTAATAGAGCTGAAGCCTCTCCGTTTGCATAAGCGCAGCTTAAATGAATCTGCCATAGCCTCTCATATCCTGCGGCATAACCCATCCCTCTATAAGCATCTTCAATGGTTTTGGCATAAACATGAGGTATTCCGATTTTATCCCATACTATTTCAAAGGGAGAATCAGCTTCAGCTATCTTAAACTTCAAAATCTATTGTATTTTTTTTATAAAGTCTCAAAAGCTTGTTTAGCAATATTACTAATGGCTTCTATATCTTCTTCAGTATGACAAGTAGATACGAAATGATTGTGATACCCAAGCATGTAAACTCCTCTTCTAACGCATTCGTCTATCCATCTAAAATGCGTTTTTACATCTACGTTGTTTAGCCTGTAATAGGGCATAGCTGGTACGCCAGAAGCAACTAATTCGTAACCACTTTCCTTAGCAACTTTCACTAAAGATTCATTTAGGCGTTGCCCGAAATCCGTCATTTTATTGGCGGCGTCTAATTTCTTTAATTCCTTTAAAGTAGCAATTGCTGCAGCCATTGGGGAAGCACTAAAAAATTGAGTGCCCGTAAAATAAACCTTCTCAGCTGCGTCTTTCATTTCGTTAGTGCCAACAAGAGCAGATAAAGGATGTCCATTAGCAATTGCTTTTCCAAAGCATATTAGGTCAGGCGTAAAGCCATAAGCTACATTCGAACCAGAAAGGTTAATCCTAAAACCTGCCCTAACGTCATCGATAATTAAAATTACGTTATTTTGCTTGCATAGTTTTGATATACCTTGCCAGTAGCCTTCTTCAGGCAAAGTGTTATCTCTGGAAACTGGATGATCGTAGGGCGAAGAAATGAAGCATGCGATTTCATCGGACTGTTCTGCTAAAACCTTTTCAAAAGATTCAAGATCATTCCACTCAATTGTGATTACTTTGGCATCGTCAGAAGCGATTATGCCTGGGTGGTCCTTCCCTTGCATCCAAGGAGCAACTCCGTGATATCCGTCTTGGATTTTTACAATCTTTTCTTTCCCTGTTGCTTCTCTAGCAACCATAACAGCTAAACTCGTACTGTCACCGCCATTCTTACCAAAAAGAGCCCAGTCCGCTGTTTCAACCATTTCTACTAAATTAGAAGCTAGGTCGACCATGACTGGCGAAGCTAAACTAACCGTATTACCCTCAGAATCTTGTGAATTAGCAGCTTCTTCAACCTCTGGATTTTTGTAACCTAAAATGGAAGGTCCATAAGCGCACATCAGATCAATGTACTTATTATCGTCAATGTCCCAAAAATAAGCTCCTTCAGCACGAGAGAAAAATTTGGGCCCAGTATCTCTAATAGCGTATTTATAATGTCCAAATATACCTCCTGGTATGACCTCCTTTGCTTTTTTTAGAAGAGCTTCTGATTTCTTGACTTCATAAGTTGTATTTTTCATAACCGATAATTATTGTTTAGTAAAAAGACGAAAAATACTCTTCCCGCTCCTCTTTAAGCATACCTACTGTTTCATTCATGAACCTATTCCTGTCTTCTCTATTTTTAAAGACCCAAATACAAACGCAATCGTTACTGTGATAAATAGCTTTTAATTCGTCATCAATATTGCATATCTCTTCTGGTATTTCTGTTTTTACGCAAATCACAACAACTACACTCTGGCGTTAGGAAAGAGTCTTAAAAAATTCTCAGAATAAAAGAGGTTTTTTAAATGCTCATCGCGATCAGATAAAAATCTTTCAAATCTTCCAATAGGATCACTTGTTCCTTCAACGTGAGGGTAATCGCTAGAAAAGAGATATAGTTCAGGGTGAGAAAGATCCATTAACATTCCAACATCTTCATGATGGAAAGGAGTAAAAGCCATTTGTTCTAATATTTGCTCAGAAGGTTTTCTTTTTATTTCACTTAAGTTTTTATCTACCCTGCTCCAAGTTTTAACTACATAATCTAATCTTTGTAACATTTCAGGAACCCAACCAGCTCCTAATTCAACACTAGCACCTCTTAGTTTAGGGTGTCTTTCAAAAACACCATCTAATACCATCATGGAGACAAAAGTTTCAGGCCCTTGGTGCATAACCACCATATCCTTTGCTCTAACGTTTTCTCCGCCTCCCATCCAATCTTTACTAGGCGGCTTTCCATTATCGGACCAACTTTTATCTAACTGTAGTGGAGAACCACCAACGTGCATTAAAAAAGGGATACCTTCTTCGGAAAGCTTTTGCCAGAAAGGATCTAAAGCTAAATGACCGGGTGAGCGGTTTCCAGAGGCATAATGGGGTATCCATATAGCCTCTAAACCAGATTTGATTGCAAAATCTAACTCCACCATAGCCAATTCAGGTTCATGGAGAGGAATAACTCCTACACCCATTAATCTGGAGTCTTGAGAACAGAAATCAGACATAGCCCTGTTGTGAGCTCTTGTAGCTCCATAACGTAATTCAGGCGAAATTTTGCTTCCTTGTTTCTCTACGTATTTAGCTTTACCTCTTACGTCTCTAAAAGGTGTAACAACACTATGCGTAGCAAATACCAATTGTTTCTTAAAGCCTAGCATGTCCATAGCAACACTTCTATCGTCCCGATCAAAAGCTCCAAGTGCTTGTATTTCTTTAGATTCAGCAATTAGTTTATCCCCTAAAGCAATTTGAGCTTCCACGTGCTGTTTGGTGTGCTTTCCACCGTTGTTAATTATCTCTTCAACCTCTTCGTCTGTTACAAGACTGGCTTTGTAATTAACTGGTGGTATTAAATCTTTGAATTCTTTATCAGCGTAGTCAATTATAAAATTTGGTAATTCCATAACGTGACTATCAGCATCGTAAAAATTTCTATCGTTTGGCGCGTAAGTCATAAAATTTTCCCTCTAACACTTATCTTATCATTCTATTACTTTAAAGTTTTAGCTATTGATCTTCTCTAATTTTTCATGAATTGCAACAACGCCTTTCTTGTTTGCATTAATAATTGTTTCCATTGCAGGAGCTTCTTTACTTATATCTCCTAATTCAGTTAAAGCAACATGAATGACATCATGACATTCAACTTTCTGCATGTCTTCTAACCATCTTCTTATATTAGGAAATGGTTCGAAGTCATATATATTTGTAAACATACTTTGTAGTTGGCCTATTTCTACATATGCAGACATATCTGCTATCGTTAAAGTTTCTCCTACAAGATAACGAGAATTTGAAAGCCATCCTTCTTCAATAGCCTTAAATGCCTTTTCTATATTTGCTTGCGACATCTTTAAGAAATCTTCTGGAAAATTTAAATCTTTCCTAACTTTAGGTGCAACAAGACCGACCGATGCCTCCCTTACATTTCTATGATGAAGGTGCAGATATGAATCGACTTTAGCCCTTTCTTCAAAATTACTTGGGTATAAGTCAGTCCAGTCAAATTTATTGCATAGATAACACATAATCGCGTGTGATTCCGATAAAAGAAAACCTGTTTCCTTATCTTCCATGCTAGGGATGGTTCCTGTCGGAAATTTAGCTAAATAATCAGGATGACGACTTCCTTTTTCTGAAGAAGAACCGGGATTAACTAAAGAAAGTTCAAATCTTTTTTGCTTATAGAGCATCAACCAAAGTACGGCTCTAACTGGTTGCGAAAAGGGTACCCCGTAAATTGTTATTGTTGAAGACATTCTTAGTACCTTATATTTCTAAACTGAATTAGAAACAGTAGCTAATAATATAAAAGAGTTAGCAAACAATATCTCATCCGCTGGTTCAGGAAATGAAGAAAATTTAACTATTACGGTCCCTGTATTTTTATTTATATGTATAGTCTGACCATAGATGCCTACACACATCATCTCTTCGGAGTTTGCTACCCACATTTGATTCTTGTAATGGCCTTCAGGAAACATTGCGCCATGATCTGACTTTGCAAAACGTTCTCTGTAACCATCATCACCCATTCTTGTCGAATCAATCCACTCTTTAGGAACTATTTGCTCTCTTTCATAAGTTCCATCATTTAAGATCATTTGACCAAATCTTGCTAAATCTCTTGTGCTGGCATTCATTCCAGCTCCGGCAAAAGGTAACCCTGTCTTATCAACTACTAATACTGCATCCTGTTCAGTTTTTAATTTCTGCCAAATGTGTTTTTCTAAGAGATCTTGCACCCTTTCATCGGTTGCTCTCTCAATAACCATTGCAAGGACATTCGTTAACACGGAACGATAGTGGTACCCTTCTATCTCCTCTTGTTCCTTTTCTTTTAATGACAAAGCAAAATCTAGAAGCGTTTTTGGAGAATTATCATCGACTAAATCAGGCCGCCACCCAACAACTGCAGCTTCTTTCCAAAAATCACAAAATGGCTCGTCATAATCTTCTTCAAACTTGACTGCAGCAGACATGTCTAATGCGCTCTGAATAGTTGTTTCAGAAAAGCCTGTATCATTTAATTCAGGCACGTACTTAGTAACCTTTTCTTTGATGTCAAAAACACCTTTATCCGCAAGGATTCCTACTAGCATGCCCATAAACGATTTGGTGATTGAATTCATTAAATGAAGGCTTTCTGGATTCATTTCGTTGAAATATTCTTCAAATATTATTTCTCCATTCTTTAAAACTAAAAAAGAATCTGTATGAGTAGAAGCGATCATATCTTTAAATGATTGAGTCTGACCTTCAATATTTTGAATCTCAATGGAATCGAGTGATCGTAAGTTAAGAGGAATTTCGGACGGAACTTCAGAACTTCTCTTAATTCTAATAGTATCAAATAGTGATTCTACGTTTTGAAAACTCCGCTTATTAATAGGGGCAGTTAGCCAGTTATTTACATTCATATCATTCATTTCCACTCTTATTGGTCCCAGTTAACAAGAAACATACTTTCATTTCTTCTGAAACGAGGAAGTGTAAAAGGTCCGTTATAAGTAGCTTTAATCGAGGGTCCTATAATCTGGATATCATTCTTTTCTAACTCTTTTCTTAGTATTTTCGAATGTTTATTAAAATTTTTCTCTTTTGACCTTCCTGAGAATTGAATTACTCCGTAATACCCAGCTTGAATAGAAGATATCTCTAAAGAATCATCATCGGGCAAAGGCGTATTAGTTTTATCAAATCTAGAAGGTAAGTAAAACTGCATAACCATACCATCTCCCGAATCTAATTGGGTTACAGGAATGGTCATTGCAATCTTTTCAGAATCTTTGTTAGAGCCTGATATGTAATTAAAGAGCTTCCTAAAACCACCGTCTTGGTCACCATACTTAGTTTGAACTACTAATCTTTCTTCATAGAAGCGGACTTCAATCTCGTCTGATTGAAAGACTGTTTTATAGTTGGCTTCTTCATAGGCCATAAGTGTGGTGGGTATAACTAATATTGCTAGAGACAATAAAGCATTATTTAATAAATAGTAAAATCTTTTCATACGATATTTTATATAT
>CACDOC010000042.1 GCA_902554355.1 uncultured SAR86 cluster bacterium
ATTCAAGACCTTTTGATGCTATCAGCTTAACTCAAATAATAACACCTATTCTTGCAGACCTAGCTACATCAGCTGCTGCTATAGCTGCAATAAGTGACTAATTAAACTATGTCAAAGCAGAAGCTGTGGCTGTTTTTAGCAGGTATGGTATTGTCAAATCTAATCTTTGCATCCATAGAAGATTATTATCCTTATAATGTTCAGCCAAGTGCATCCAATTATGGCAATACAGGTATTATAGAGATGCCTAATGCGAGGATGATGCCGGAAGCACAGCTAAGATTTAATTTCTCATCCTCCTATCCTTTCGAGTTTACTTCTTTAACAGCTTCTCCATTTAGCTGGTTGGAAGCAACTTATAGATATACTGAAATTAAAAATGAAAGATATGGTCCAGCTATTTACAGTGGCAATCAAACCCTAAAAGACAAAGGTTTTGATATCAAGACTTTGATTATAGATGAAAGCTATTATTTTCCAGCTATTTCAGTAGGTCTTAGAGATGTGGCGGGGACTGGTTTATTTTCTTCAGAATACATAGTCTCATCAAAAAAGTTTGCTAATTTAGATTTAAGCTTAGGAATTGGTTGGGGTGTTTTAGGAACAGCAAATAATATTAGCAATCCTCTTAGCTCTTTATCAGAAGGGTTTAATCTGAGAGATAGTGCTTCTACTCAAGGAGGAGAGTTTTCTTTTAAAGATTGGTTTTCTGGCGATTCTGCAATTTTTGCCGGTCTAGAATATGATTTACCAAAAAGAGGTTTAAGACTTAAATTAGAGTACGATACTTCTTATCCAGATGAAAGAGGCAAGGTAGAAAAAGTAAAAAGTAGAGTTAATCTAGGCCTTAATTATTCTTTTTCTGAAAACCTAAGTTTTTCCTCTTCCTTTGAAAGAGGCTCTCAATTTAGATTATCCTTTAAACTAAGAGGTAACTTTCTCAATGATACTATTCCTAAACCCGCCCCGAAAAGAGTTCAAAAACTTAATAAAGAGCAGAAAAGTAAAATCAAAGAAGATAATGATATATTTTATAGATCTCTTAATTTGAGTTTAAGAGATGAATCTATTTACATACAAGCAGCTAATCTTAAAGAAGACGAAGTTGATCTAGCTATCGCATCTACAAGATTTTACGACCCAATTCGCCCTATTGGTAGGTCTGCTAGAATTGCCGCTGCACTCTCTCCAGATGAAATAAAAAGGATTAATGTTCATGCAATGAATGGAGACTTTGAGTTTGCAAGAGTTTCCTTTGGAAGAGAGTATTTTGAACGTGCTGATTCCGGAAATATTAGTTCTACTGAACTTCTCCTATTAAGTGATCTTGTTTCACAGAATTCGAAACCACTATATAAAGAAGCATCATTCAAACCAACAGTTAATTTTCCAGAATTTAGCTGGACAATGTCTCCAGCGTTAAAACACCAAATTGGAGGTCCAGAAGGCTTTTATCTGGGACAGTTACTATGGAAAACCGATACAACTATTAAATTTAGAAGAAATCTATCCTTGTACACATCTTTTGGCATCAATATATATGACACCTTTAATAATTTTAACAACCCTAGTGACAGTTCGTTACCTCATGTTAGGAGTGATATTCAAGAATATTTAAGTGAAGGAAAAAACAACATACAAAGGATGCAATTACAGTACTTCGGTTCGCCTTATAAGGATATTTTTACAAGAATTGACATAGGTTATTTGGAAGAGATGTTTGGTGGCGTGGGTGGAGAGTTACTCTACAGGCCATTTAATAGAAAATTCGCTCTAGGCATGTCAATACATAAAGTTAAGCAAAGAGCTTATGACCAACGTTTCTCGTTCAGAGACTATTCTACGACGACTGGACATCTAGGTTTTTACTATGATTTGCCCCACGAAATAAGATCTCAAATCTTGATCGGAAAGTATCTAGCTGGTGATAAGGGAGCAACTATAGACCTTTCAAGAAGATTTAATTCAGGCTTTACTTTAGGTGTTTTTGCCACAAAAACAAACTTATCTGCAGAAGAATTTGGTGAGGGAAGTTTTGACAAAGGTTTTTATATATCTGTACCAACACAATTATTTTATTCTGATTTCAGATCAGGCGTAATTTCATTTGGATTGCATCCATTAACAAAAGATGGAGGAGCAATCCTAAATTACCATAACTCTCTTATTGGAATTCTAGGAGACTCTAATTCGTCCTCTTTAGTTCGTGATTGGAACAATGTACTCGAATAATATGAAAGTTACACTCTGTATATTTATTTCGCTTTCTCTATATTCTTGTGCTGCTATTGATACAAGTAAAGTAGCACCTGGCTATAAAGAGGCATTCACCTCAATTAAACAGCTAATAGTTGGATTTGAAAATAATATAGAACCTGAAGTTATAAAAAATATTCCATATGCTTCCATGCTTGTAAAGATTGGAAAAGGTCCATGGGGTTTAATGATTCTTGAAAAGGCGTCAGAGGAGGGAGATTTGTGGGTTAGTGCAGATGGAGTTTACTTTCTAATAAATAATGGAAGAATCATCCAGACCCATGGACTAAATAATAACTTAAAAGAAAGGTTATCTAGCTCATTTGCTTGGAACGACAAAGCTTTATTTGGTAATGAATATACCTCTTATCATTCTTACAGTCTACCTTCTTTAAACAACTTAAAAGTACTTTCTAGTTACTTTGAGAAAGAAGAAGTAAGGGTTGATTTAATTTTTGGAACTAAGAAACTAAGGCTGATAGAAGAAGAAATTTATTCTTCTGAAATAGGTTGGAATGAAAAAAATCTCTATTGGGTCGACAAATCTAATTTCGTTTGGAAATCTTCCCAAAACATCTCCCCAAGACTACCAACTATTCACTTTGAAGTAACAAAAAAGCCCCGATAATCGGGGCTTTTTCTTACAAGGAAGTAAATTTAATTAATTAACTTCTCTTGTAGCAGTTGCAGTTGCCGTAGCAGTTGAAGCTGCAACAGCTGGTACAGTGACAGTTCTTGTATACTCTTCCTCAACATCGTAGGTCTCTACAACATCGGTTTCTTCTACAACGTCATATACTTCTTCATACCCAGCTTCACCTTGTGTTAGCTCGTACTCTTCTTCATACCCAGCTTCACCTTGTGTTAGCTCGTACTCTTCTTCATACCCAGCTTCACCTTGTGTTAGCTCGTATTCTTCAAAATAAGCTGCATTAGTATTTGATGTAGTTCTAGTTGCGGTTCCACCAGTTGTTCTCGTAGCTGTAGCTCCAGTTGTTCTCGTAGCTGTAGCTCCAGTTGTTCTAGTCGCAGTTGAATTCGTAGTGGTAGTTGTTGCCCCTGTAGTTCTAGTGGCAGTTGCTCCAGATGTTCTGGTCGCAGTTGCTCCAGGCGTTGTAGAAGCAGGTGTTCCTGCTACATCAACTACAACCTCTGTTACGTATTCCTCAATAGTAGGCGTAGGAGTAGGTGTCGGCGTAGGAGTAGGCGTAGGCGTAGGCGTAGGTGTCGGCGTAGGAGTAGGCGTAGGCGTAGGAGTTGGCGTTATTCCACCACCACCAGAGCCACTATCAGATATAGCTGCAGCTGCAGCTGCAATTGCAACTACCGCAGCAATGGTACCTGCTGTTACTCCACCAACTGCTGCACCAGCAGCATTGCTTCCTGCAGCTGATCCAGTTCCACTTCCTGAAGCAGTACTTTCCTCAGCACTTATAATAGTTTGAGGGAATAATATTAAAGATAAAGTGCCTAAAACTGCTAATATTCTTTGTGTTATTTGTTTCATAATTTTTTCTTAAATTCTTAATCCGGTCGTATATTATTTGATAAAGGAATCATTATGTCAAATAAAAACTAAATTATTAATTAAACTTTATAAATCCTGGAAAACTATGCCATCATTAGAATGAATTAAGGACACTTTGTCAATTAATTATCTTTGACTACTTCTATTCTCCATTTTTGTTAAAATTATAATTACACCTAAGGAATAAGATCATTTTAAATTTATTAACATTATTAACAAAGTTATCTCATTTTCTACCCACTGAATTAGCTCATTCATTAGCCTTAATTGGATTAAAATCCCTAACTTCTTTAGGCTATAAAATGAAGCAAACTTCTTATCAAGATATTTGCGTGTTTGACCTTAAATTTAAAAACTCTTTGGGGTTGGCTGCAGGATTAGACAAGAACGGTGATTACATGGATAGTTTTGCATCACTTGGCTTTGGTTTTATCGAAGTAGGAACTGTTACACCTAAACCTCAATATGGAAATTCGAAACCAAGGTTATATAGAGACAAGAGTTCAAAGGCCATTATTAACAAAATGGGCTTTAATAATAAAGGAGTTAATCACTTAGTTAATAAATTAAAGAAAAGAAGATCTGATATACCTGTTGGTGTAAGTATTGGTAAAAATGCTGATACACCAAATAACTTAGCACATGCTGACTACTTATATTGCTTAGATAAAGTATTTAAGTATGCACATTACATAGCAATTAATATTTCCTCCCCAAATACGGAAGGCTTAAGAGAGTTTGAGATTAAAGATGAATTAGCAAATCTAATTAAAACCTTAAAAGCAAGACAACTATATTTAACTAAGAAAGATGAATATAAACCTTTATTAGTAAAGATAAGTCCTGACAATAACGAAAAGAATATTGAAAATATTTGCGAAATTTTATTGAAGTTTTCTATAGATGGATTGATTTGTACAAATACTTCAATTAATCATAACCATTCTTCAGGTTCTGGAGGGTTAAGCGGACAACCATTAATGGAATCTTCTACAGAAACTCTGCGAATGGCTAGAAAATTTTTAGGAAAAGAATTTCCTATAATTGCTTCTGGCGGAGTAATGTCTAAAGGAGATTACCAAAATAAAATAGATGCAGGAGCAGATTTAGTGCAAATATATACTGGATTTATTTACGAGGGACCTAAGTTGATTGATGATATTCTTAATCATTAATTTTTAATTATTTAATTTTGTACTTGACAGACAACCTAGTTCTGAACTTTATACTGTAAAAGAAGTTTCACTTTGAGATAGATATGAATTCACTAGTTATTGTTGAATCTGGAGCTAAAGCTGAGAAAATTAAAAGTTTTCTAAACAAAAGCTTTCCAAATGAAAATTGGACCGTAGAGGCTTGTGTAGGCCATGTCAGGGATCTAACTGAAAAAGAAGATGCTGTAGATCCTAGTGATTGGAAAAATTTAAAATGGGAATTTTCAAGCAAAGGAAAAAAAGTTATGAAAGGGCTGAGGAAACTCTGCAAAGATTCTAATGCTCTTTATTTAGCCACTGACCCTGATAGGGAAGGAGAAGCTATTGCTTGGCATATACATAATGATTTTGAAGAAAAGAAATTACTAGAAGGCCTAGAAGTACATAGGATAACTTTCAATGAAATTACATCTTCCGCTGTTGAGAGAGCTGTTAAATCTCCTAGAGGTATTGATTATCATTTGGTCAATGCTTACCTAGCTAGAAGAATACTTGATCACCTTATAGGTTTTAAAGTGTCACCTCTTCTTTGGAGGCATGTTTCAAGAGCGAAATCAGCCGGTAGAGTTCAATCTCCTACTTTGAGAATTATTTGTGAGAAGGAGAATGAAAGGGATCAGCATACACCAGAAGAATATTGGCCTTTCTTTGTTAAATTTGATTATCAAGGGTCTTCCTTTGAGGCTTCATTAGATAAAATCTCTGATGTAAGTGTTAAAAAAGGATTAAAGAGTGAAGAGGAGGTTAGCCAAACACAAATCGATTTAGATGAATCTAACTTTGTATTGACTAAAATAGATACCAAAATCCAATCCAGTAGTCCTCAACCGCCATTTAGAACTTCTTCTTTGATTGCTGCTGCTAACAGTCAATTCGGTATGCTTGCTAAACAAACTATGAAGGCAGCTCAGAGCCTTTTTCTTGCAGGACATATTACTTATCCTAGAACAGATAACATAGCTATAGGGGGTTCAGAAGAAAAAGAATATTCTGGATCACCTCTAGAAGAAATTAGAAACTATATTGCAGATAATTTTGATCAATCCTTTTTAAGTAAGCAAGTAAGGATTTATAAGGGTAAATTAACAACTGCTCAGGAGGCTCATGAAGCCATTAGACCAGCTATAATTTCTGTAAAACCTTCAGATTTAGATTTACAAACTAGTGAAGAAAGACTTTATAAGTTGATTTGGAATAGAACAGTTGCCAGTCAAATGGAAAGTTCTAAGTACGAAAGAAAATCTTTAAATATCTCTTCTGAAGATAGTAAATTTGAATTTACCGCATCTTCAAGGAAAAATATCTTTGCTGGATTTGAAATTCTTTCTACTGCTGAAGAAAAAAATATAGCTGAATTTCCTGAGGGGCTTGAAGAAGGGTCGGAAGTAAAAATTATTGCTAGACAAGCTGAACAAAAGTTTACACCTCCACCAAATCGTTACTCAGAAGCATCATTAATAAAAAAAATGGAAGAAGAAGGCATAGGAAGACCTTCAACTTACGCAACAATTTTAGAAGGCCTTAGAACTAAAAAATACATATACGGCGGAAAATCTATGATTCCGTCTGATTTAGGTAGAATTTTGACAGCTTATCTACAAAAAGTGTTTGAAGATTTTTTTATAGAAACTAAATTTACTGCAAACCTAGAAGCTACCCTTGATGAAATAGCTTCAGGCAATGAAGACTATGAAAC
>CACDOC010000043.1 GCA_902554355.1 uncultured SAR86 cluster bacterium
CATCCCCATCTATCTTTACGGTATTACTACCAGCGTATTGTCCAAAGACAACTAAATCGCCTTCTTTTACAGAAACGGCCCTAACTTCGCCGTTATCTAAAGTTTTACCTGGGCCTACAGCTAGAACTTTCCCTTCTGAAGGTTGTTCTGCAGCAGATCCTGGAAGCACTATTCCACCTTCTGTGGTTTGTTCTTCGTCTGTGCGTTTTACTAAAACACGATCTCCTAATGGTTTAAATTTCATCTGGTTTCTCCAAAAATATAATTAAACTTTTAAAATCTTTCGTTAAAAGGGTCGTCATTCTAATTGAGAAACGCATTACGTCAATGCCCATTTCTCCTGTGATTCCTTTTAATAACAACTATTTTGGGATTTTTGTTTATTTTTCAAGTCCTAAAACTAAATTATTTATGTTTTTTGTATTCGCCTTCAATCCAATCATTTTCAGTTTTAACGTGGGTAAACCCGGAAAATGCTTTAGAAATAAGGTTTTGCATCAACCATCCTAGAATATAAGTTCTAGTTACGGGAAAAATACATAAAAATCCTATAACGTCAGTAATAAAACCAGGGGTTAGAAATAAAGCACCCCCTATGGCTAGAAAAAATCCACTGAATATCTCTTGAGCTGGTAATTCAGACCTTTCAAGCTTCTTTCTCGCATTAAATAATGTTTGAAACCCCTGTGCCCTTAATAGGATTAACCCTATAAATGCAGTAAGAAGCACTAAAAGAATAGTATTAAACGCTCCAATAGAGCCTCCAACCTTAATCAGAACATACATTTCCAATATAGGAAGAATTATGAAGGTGGGTAATAAATATTTCATTTCTTTAAGCCTATAGATATATTTGGGGCAAAAAGTAAATAAACAAGTACTCCAAGAGAATCAGCTAACCAATCTAAAAACTCGGCTGATCTGGTGGCTGTAAAATATTGAGATACCTCGATAAAGACACCATAGCCAATAAGCAAAAAGATTAAATAATAATGTTCTTTTAAAGGTCTTCGCGTACAAAAATCTAAAATGAATGTTAATAATAAGAAAACTAAAAAATGAAGAATCTTATCCAAGTAAGGGATAGGAGATGGACTGCCTGAAGAAGGAGTGATTGCCAGCAAATAGACAAACACAACCATAAAAATAAAGAATGATCTGTAGAAAACTAATTGCATTAGCTATTTCTTTGTAATTTTAAGCAAAGGTAAATTGCAGGTATTCCCATCAGACTGGCGAATACAAAGAAATTAAAAAAGCCGTAAGAATCGACCAAAAATCCAGAACTGGAAGCCAATAATTTACCCGGAATTACGGCCAAAGAAAAAAGTAATGCGTATTGAGTGGCAGTAAAGTTCTGATTGGTTAAAGAAGAAAGATAGGCAATTAAAGCTGTTCCAGCTAAACCTTGGCTTAGATTATCAACAGAAATAGTTAACGTAAGGAAAGCTAAGTTATGCCCGACGACGTCCAAGCCTGCAAAAAAAAGATTTGTAACAGCAACCAATAAGGCTCCTATCAGCATGGTCTTCATTATTGTGTATCTATAGATCAACAAACCACCTAAAAAAGCGCCTGACATAGTGACAATAATTCCAAAAGCGTTAGTTATAATTGCAACCTCCTCTTTGGTAAAACCGGTCTCTCTGTAAAAAGGCATGGCCATAGGCCCCAATAGTAAATCACTGAATCTGTATGTAATTACCAATAAGAGAACGAGTAAAATTCTATCCCTAAGCCTGTTAAATATTTCGAAGAAAGGCTTTACGTAAGATGACAAAACCCACGCCAAAGGTTTAGTTGTTAAAGAAATATAAGGATCTTCTTCTCTTTCAGGTTCTGGAACTTTTAAAAAACAAGTGATTAAAACCAAGAGCATTAGAAACGCCGAACAAAAGTAAGCTGACGACCAATCGAATAGACTGGCTATAAAAAATGTTGCTACTTGAGAAACCAGAAAAGCTATCCTCCAACCGGCTTGATACATTGCCGTTGCTTCTCCTAATTCTTTTTCTTCCACTAACTCAATTCTCATTGCGTCAATGCAAATATCTTGTGTAGCTGAAAAGAAAGCCACTAGAAGAGCAAATATAACCAGAATACTTAACGAGTCCTTGGGATTGGTTATGGCCATTCCAATTAGAGCAATTGAAACAATCAATTGAGTAAGAAATAACCACGACTTTCTTTGACCTATGGATTTAGACAATAAAGGAATTTGTAGACGATCAATAAAAGGTGACCAAGCCACCTTCATTGGGTAGGTTAAGGTAATCAAAGAAAGTAGTCCTATAGAGCTTCTGCTAATTTCCTCTTCCGAAAGCCAAAAATTTAAGGGGTCGATTAACATTCCAAAAGGAAGTCCCGAAGAAAAACCCAAAAAAAGAACAATAAAGAGTTTTGGCTGTAGGTACGCAGCAAAAGACTCTTTCCAAGAAGTCATGTTTAATCCCTAAAGTTAACGTACTGCAATGGGACTGTATAATTTTGATCTTTTACCATTTGTATAATTTGTTGAAGATCATCTCTTTTTTTGCCTGTGATTCTTACGCTATCTCCTTGAACGGAAGCTTGCACTTTAGACTTAGACTGTTTAACAAGAGTTGTAATCTTTTTAGCCAATTCTTTATCTATCCCTTCCTGAAGATTCATGTTTTGCGTGGCTGAACCTGTAGCCACTTCTATTTCATCTGGCTTTAGACTCTTTAAATCCACTCCTCTTTTGGCAAGGGATTCATGCAAAATGGGTAACATTTGATGGATTTGGAACTCTTCCACAGCGGATAAAGTTATCTGGTTATCATTTAATGAAAATTCTGCGCCAGTTCCTTTAAAGTCGAATCTATTTTGCAAGATCCGATTTGCTTGATCCACGGCATTTGTTATTTCATGATGATCTATTTCAGATTTAATATCGAAAGAAGCCATAGGTTTACCTCATTAATCAATGTCCCTTTAGTTTAGTAGTTAAGAGCTTGTAAAAAAAGGAAATTATATCTAATTAAGAAAGAGAAGATTTATATAAATCCCAATCAAAAGAATCTCCTGGGTCTGTTTTTCTAGTAGGAGCGATGTCACTATGTCCTACGATGTTGTCAGCACTTATATCAGGATAAGCCTTCATAAGTGTTTTGGTTGCTTCAATTAAAGTCTCGTATTGATTAGATGTGTATTCCAAATCATCTGTTCCTTCTAATTCAATCCCTATAGAAAATTCATTACAATTTTCCTTTCCATTAAACTCCGAAATTCCTGCATGCCATGCAGCTTTATCGAACGGTACAAATTGAGTTATTTGCCCTTCCCTATCTATAAATAGATGACTTGAAACCTTCATTTCATGTATGTCTTCAAAATAGGGATCTTTTGAAGGATCTAGCTTATTGGTAAAAAAATGATCTATAAAATCATTACCAAACTCACCTGGAGGGAGACTGATGTTATGAATAACCAACAAAGAGATATCTTTCTTTAGGCGTTCTGAGAAGTTTGGAGAGTCACACACTCGAGCGCCCTCCAATCTATATTCTTTATTTACTTTCAATAAATACCTAAATGTTATCTTTTATTAGAAGACTTTTTCCTGTCGCGCTTCCTCTTCTTCTTCATTTTCTGTTTTTTTGATCTCATTACCTTTCTGGCTTCTTCTTTTTCAATAGCACCATCAGCATTTAGATCTAATTTTTTAAAATGATTAGAAACGGGCATTAAGAATTCGTCTTGCGAAATTATTCCATCTGAATTCTTATCTAAATTAGAAAAACGTTCTAATTGTGTTTTAGAGAATTCTTCAAAATTTATTTGACCGTTTTTGTCTTGGTCCAAGTCACTTAGCCTCTTAGCTCCTTTAGGCGCAGTAGACGCAAGGGAAGCGAATAAGCTAATTATAATTATTGATATAGGTAGTTTGTATTGCATAATTTTCTCCTTTCATTTACTTAGGTGGATTCCAACTAAGAAAGTTCAGTTTATCTTAAACCCTTAGGCAGTCGAAAAGCTATTCCTTCGTCAGTTATTTCACGACTTCCTTGAAGAGAATAACCATAATCTTGCTCTAAAGAATCTATAAGCTCCTTCACTAAATGCTCAGGTGCGGAAGCTCCGGAAGTTACTCCGATGTTCTGTTTGCCTTCTAACCAAGAACCTTCTAAATCGCTTATAGAGTCAATAAGGTATGAATCTACACCCGATCTTTCTGCAATTTCTCTTAAACGATTAGAATTAGAACTATTAATTGACCCAATTACCAGAACTAGGTCTGACTCTAAAGCCAATTGCTTAACGGCGTCTTGTCTGTTCTGGGTTGCGTAACATATATCATCTTTCTTAGGGCCTGTTATCTCTGGGAATTTAGACACTAAAAGGTTGGTAATTTCTAAGGTGTCATCCACTGATAATGTGGTTTGAGTTACATAAGCTAAATTCTTTCCATCGGTAAATTTTAAATTTTCTACATCGTCTAAAGTTTCTATCAAAGTTATGGAGCCGCCATACGAGGTATCAAATTGACCCATTGTCCCTTCTACTTCAGGGTGGTTTAAATGACCGATCAATAAGCAGTCATAGCCTAATTTAGCGTAGGTATTAACTTCAGCATGAACCTTGCTAACTAAAGGGCAAGTGGCATCAAATACCTCCAAACCCTTTTCTCTTGAATTAGACTCAACAACTTTAGACACGCCATGAGCGCTATAAATAACTACCTCCCCGTCAGGAACCTCTTCTATTTCTTCAACAAACACTGCTCCTAAGGACTTAAGTTCATCCACTACGGTCTTGTTATGAACTACTTCATGCTTTACGTAAACAGGTGCTCCGTTAACTTCTAGAACTTTCTTTACTATCTCAATTGCTCTATCAACTCCTGCACAGAATCCACGAGTGTCAGCTAGTCTTATTTTCATTTTTTTTATTCTTATATTGATCAATCATACCTATTAAGTAAATGATAACTCCAATAGTGATGTATGTGTCCGCAAAATTAAATACGTAGAACGAATAATTCTCATAATAAATATGAATAAAATCAATTACATAACCTCTAAAGGTTCTGTCTACTAAATTTCCTATTCCACCACTTAAAATTAACAATAGAGACAGACTTTCAAAATCATTTAGAGTTTCTTTCAATAAAACATAAGCCAAGTAAAGAAGCACAAGCAACACCAAAAAGACAAGAATCCATCTGCCAAGGTTACCTCCTTCACTAAATAAACTAAAAGCAACTCCCGTATTAAAAACAAGGGTTAAGTCAAAGTAAGGAAATAAAGAAATGCTTTGACCCAAGCTTAAGTTTTTCAAAACAAGTAATTTACTTACTTGATCAGCTGTCAGTAAAGCGATAAGAAAAATTATCTTGTTTTGAAGTAGAAAAGACATGCTTAAGCGTAAAGTCGTAATTCGCCTTCACCCTCTACATTTTCATAACATCTTTGACATATAGATTCGTGCTCTTTGATTTGACCTACTTCAGGTCTGCTATGCCAACACCTTACACACTTCTGGTTATCTGTCTTACTTACATTTATTCTTAAACCTTCAAGGTTAGTATCTTTTCCTTCTTCCGATAAATTTACTTTTGCATCAGATGTAATAAATATGAATCTTAGTTCATCCCCAAATTTATCTAAAAGTTTTTTTGTGTCGGCATCGCAACAGAGTTCCAAATCAGCATCGAGGGCTGACCCTATAATTTCCTTATTTCTAGCTTCTTCGATGTGCTTATTTACTTCAGACCTTATTTCTAAAACTTGTTTCCATTCTTCATCCGTTATCTTTAGATCTCCAAAGTCATGCCAATCTTCAAACCACTCCAAAAGATGAACTGAATCTTCATCCTCTTTCATTAGAAGCCAAGCCTCTTCAGCAGTAAAACTGAGTACAGGACTAATCCATCGCAATAAAGCTTGTAAGATATTGGATAAAGCAGTTTGAGAAGATCTTCTAGCATCCGAATCTGTTTTAGCTGTATAGAGCCTGTCTTTTAAAATATCTAAATAAAAACCACCTAAATCATT
>CACDOC010000044.1 GCA_902554355.1 uncultured SAR86 cluster bacterium
GGATAAAGAATAATTTAATGTTCAATTTACAAGGTTCAATTGTTGCTTTAGTCACTCCAATGGAAGCAGACGGTTCTATCAGTTGGCAAGCTTTAGAAGACTTAATAGAGTGGCACATTAATTCCAGTAGTGCAGGTCTTGTAATTGTTGGAACAACTGGTGAATCAGCTACTTTAGATGTTGCAGAGCACGTTCAGGTTATAGAGAATGCTGTTAAGATCTCAAACGGTAGAATACAGATAATTGCTGGCACGGGAGCAAATTCGACTAAAGAAGCTATTTATTTAACAAACTCGGCAAGTTCTGCGGGTGCCGATGCAGCGCTATTAGTTACTCCTTATTACAATAGACCTTCTCAAGAAGGCCTTTACAGGCACTATGCTCACATAGCTGATGAAGTTAATTTACCCCAGATTCTTTACAACGTTCCTTCCAGGACTGGATGTGATTTACTTACTGAGACTGTCATGAAGTTAGTCCCGTATGAAAATGTAGTTGGTTTGAAGGACGCAACGGGAGATTTAACTAGATTGGAAGAAATTCTTTCTCAATTAAAAGTTTTAGATAAAAATGATTTTATGCTTTATTCTGGAGATGACCCTACTGCAACGCAATTCATATTAAACGGAGGTTCAGGAACCATATCTGTTACTGCTAATGTTGTTCCGTCGATTATTGCTGAAATATGTACTCAAGCTATATCAGGGGATAGCAAGAAAGCTATTGAGCTCAACTCAGGGGTAGAGAAACTTAATGAAATTTTATTCGTTGAATCTAACCCCATTCCTGTAAAATGGATACTAAACAGGTTAGGTAGGATTCCAGGAGGTTTAAGGCTACCTCTGGTGGAATTAGATAATAAATTTCACAATCAAGCTGAACTAATATTAAAAGAATTAAGTCTACTTAATTAAAGATGAAAAGAATTCAACCATTAATAATATTCATGGCATTAATGACTTTAACGTCATGCAGTTACTTCTTAACTGATCATAAAAATGATTATTTAAAAGAAAAGCAAACTAAATCAATTGTGTTGCCAGAGGATCAAGCCTCTAGGCCAATTGTGGATTATTTTCCTATCAATACAGAAAACAATCTGCAAGTAGGTGCGGAATACGAAATACCCTTGCCTCAACAAGTCTTTTCTTCAGGTACATCTAACGAGGTAAGAATGCATAAATTAGGTGAATTACGCTGGGTTTATGTAGAGACTTTGCCTAGTAGTGCTTGGCCTGTTATGAAAGATTTTTGGACCTCAAGTAATTATGGCTTGTCTCTGAGTAATCCAAATACGGGTATCATCGAAAGTAATATAGTTGAATCTGATGGAAAAGAATCTAAATTGATTATGAAGATTGAACACGGAATAAGGCAAGCAAGTTCGGAGGTCTTTGTTTCTCATGTTATTCAGCAAAATGAACAGTGGGTTAGAGTAACAGGAGAAGACAATTTAGAAGCTAAAGTTTTAAGGCAGGTGCTGGATTATTTTGCTTCTTCTCCTTCTTCTGGAGGAACTTCGTTAGTTGCTTTAAATTTAAATTACGGTCAAAAGGCTGTCCTTAAACAGTCAGATAATAAGGATAGTTTTATAGAGCTAAACTTAGAGTATTCTAGATCTTGGGCTGCAGTCGATAGAGCATTAAAAGAAGCTCTTATTACTGTAAATGATTTAGATAGAGACCAAGGTGTATTTTTTGTAGAATTTTCTAAACAAGGAGAAGAGAAAGGTTTTATTAGGAGATTATTTTCAAATGAGTCTTTTAAAGGAAATTATCAGGTTATAGTTAAGGAAATCAATGACAATACTTGCATGGTAACTATAGTATCTGATAGTGAAGACGCAAAAGTATTTGAAAGAGATCTTCTTTCTGAAATTAATCAATCATTATCTTAATAATTATGGAAAATATAGAAAAGGGTGACTTAATAACAACAGGCAAAGCGAAGTCTTTATATTCTTCTAACGAAGAGGACTATTTAATAATGCACTATAGGGACGACACTTCTGCTTTTGACGGAAAAAAAATAGAAAGCTTAGAAGGCAAGGGAACAATTAATAATAAGTTTAATGCCTTCATAATGGAATATCTTGAAAAAGAGGGCATAGCTACTCATTTTGAAAAGCTTCTTTCTGAAACTGACAGCTTAGTTAAGAAACTTGAAATGGCTCCAGTCGAGTGTGTTGTTAGAAACGTAGCAGCTGGAAGTATATGCAAAAGACTTGGTTTAGAAGAAGGTATAGACTTAAACCCTCCAACCTTCGAATTTTTCTATAAAGACGATGAATTGGGTGATCCTATGATAAATGAATATCATATAAAATCATTTGGATGGGCAACTGAAGAACAAGTTGAACAGATGCAAGAAAAAACCTTTCTAGTTAATGATGCCTTAAAAAGACTTTTTTCTAATGCTGGTATGATATTAGTCGATTACAAGCTAGAGTTTGGTTCATTTAAAGGAGAATTGCTCCTTGGAGATGAGTTTACTCCTGATGGATGTAGAGTTTGGGACGTTGAGACAAGAGAAAAGTTAGATAAGGACAGATTTCGTCAAGGTCTAGGTGACGTAGTAGAGTCTTATCAAATTATGGCGAAACGTCTAGGGGTAATTTAAAGACTACTTTAAGCTTAGATTTATTTCTCTTAGTTTATCTGAACCAGGGCATAAATCTTCTGATGCAAGTTTGTTGAGAGGAGTATCAGAAACATTAAGTATTTCTTTAAGGTCCTTAGCGTTAGGATCGACATATAGAAGTCCAGTAAGGACCTTGTTATCTCTTTGCGATTCTTGGATATTTTTAATTGCTGCTATTTTATCTTGCGGGTTATAGTTATCTGATAATTTTTCTAAAGATAATAAAGAACCGTCATGCAGAGGCACTTCAATTGTAGATCCTTTCTCGTAATTTGCAGTTATCTCTTTTCCTAGAGGAACAAAATCTGGTTTAGAAAGGGAATCATTATGTTCCCTAATGTAGTCATAACTTTTTGTAGAAGTGTTGTGATTATTGAAGGTAACGCAGGGAGAGATTATGTCTAAGAAAGAGAATCCTTTATGCGAAATAGCAGCTTTAAGTAAAGGTACTAATTGATCTCTATCTCCAGAGAAACTTCTTGCTACAAAGCTAGCTCCTAATTGTATGGCCATAGAAGGTAAGTCTATGGAAGGGAATAAGTTTTCATCCCCATATTTACTTTTGGATTCAAGATCATTAGTAGCAGAAAATTGTCCCTTAGTAAGTCCGTACGTTCCATTGTTCTCAACAATATAAGTCATGTTAAGCTGCCTTCTGGCGCAATGAATAAATTGACCTATTCCTATAGAAGCACTATCTCCATCTCCAGAAACACCAATATAAAGAAGTTCATGATTTGCCATCGCTGCTCCAGTAGCTACTGAGGGCATTCTGCCATGTACTGAGTTAAAGCCATGAGACTGGTTTAGAAAATAAGCAGGGGCTTTAGAAGAGCACCCAATACCTGATAATTTAGCTACTTTGTATGATTCTATGCTCAGCTGGAAGCAAGCTTCAACTATTGCCGAGCTTATAGAATCATGTCCACACCCTGCACATAAAGTTGAAACAGCTCCTTCGTAATCTCTTCTTGTGAGACCTAATTCATTCCTTTCTAATAAAGGATGATGGTTTTTTGGTTTTACTATATAAGTCATTCTTTCTCCTTAAGAAGCTGCTACAGAAGGTGTCCCTGAAATGTGAGCATTTATTTTGCTTGTTATAAAAGAGGCAGTGATGGGTTGCCCATCAAAGCATAAAATTGAAACTAATTTATCGGGAATTATTCCACCTTCGGCCATTAATAGTGTTCTCATTTGTCCATCTCTGTTTTGTTCTACTATAAACAAAAGATCATGTTCTTCTATAAATTCCCAAACTTCTAAATTAAATGGAAAAGATCTAATCCTCATTGCATCAACATTAATATTCTGATCTTCTAGATCATCTAAAGCTTCTTGCATAGAACAGTCTGTACTACCAAAATAGATTACACCAATCGAACTTGAACTTTCTTCTTGATTAAAAATTGGAGCAGGAACCGTAGATGAGGCTGTTTGAAATTTTTTAGTTAATCTTGACAGTACTTCAGCGTTCTTAACTCCATCTTCAGTGTATCTTGCGTATTCATCGTGAGAAGTTCCTCTCGTAAAATATGCTCCTTTTTGAGGATGAGTTCCTGGGTAGGTTCTATAAGGAACCCCGTCTCCATCTACATCAAGATATCTTCCAAACTCTTCTACTTCATCCAGATCATTTTTTGATAACACTTTACCTCGATCGTATTCTCTTAAATCGTCCCATTCAAATTCCTTGGAAGACCAATCGTTCATTCCTAAATCTAAATCCAAAAGAACAATTACAGGAGTTTGATATCTTTCTGCAAGATCAAAGGCCTCTATCGCAAAGTCGAAGCATTCTTTAGGATTTGAAGGAATTAGCATTATATGTTTTGTATCTCCATGCGATGCGTAAGCAGAGCTAAGAATATCTGATTGCTGGGTTCTAGTTGGCATGCCTGTAGAAGGGCCACCTCTTTGAACATTGAACAAAACTGCAGGAACTTCAGCAAAGTATGCCAAGCCTATAAATTCACTCATCAAAGATACTCCTGGCCCACTTGTTGCAGTAAAACCTCTCGCTCCATTCCAATTTGCTCCAATAGTCATTCCCATCGCAGCTAACTCATCTTCTGCTTGTATAAAAGCAAATTTATTTTTTTCAGTCGCTATTTCAACCCTAAATTTCTCACTATATTTTTCAAAAGACTCTGCTAAGGAGGTTGAAGGCGTAATAGGGTACCAAGCACAAACTGTTGCTCCACCATAAACGCAACCTAAGCCAGCAGCATCATTTCCGCTTGTTAATATTAAGCCTTCAGTTTTATTAGATTTCTTAACTTTTATTCCACATAAGTCTTTAAAGTTCTCTTCAGCATATTTATGACCTATCTCTAGGGCTTTTATATTTGGTTCAATTAGTTTTTCCTTGCCTTTAAATTGCTCTTCAATAAGAGAAATATAAATATCCTTATCCATTTCAAGTATTGATGCTAGTAAACCTACGTATCCAAGGTTCTTAAATAATAACCTTTGTTTTGGGTTAGTAAATTCTTGAACACACAATTTGGTTAGCGGTATTTCTAAAATATTTATATCATCTCTTCCAAAGTCTCTTTTCCACGATGAATCGTAAATTAAATAACCACCTTCTTTTAATTCAGCAATGTCTTGACCATATGACTGGGGATTCATGGCAACAGCTATATCGATACCTTCTCGTCTTCCTAAGTATCCTTTCTCATTAACTCTTACCTCAAACCAGGTAGGTAAACCTTGAATATTAGAAGGAAATATATTTTTAGGGCTTACAGGTATACCGGATCTGAAAACCCCCTTTGCAAACATTTGATTAGCACTTGCCGATCCTGATCCATTAACGTTGGCAAACTTTATTACAAAATCATTAACTGAAGATATTTTGTTCATGAGTATACTTTTGCTTCTTGATATAGGAAATTTTGCATGTCCCAAGCACCGGTAGGGCATCTTTCTGCACATAGACCACAGTGAAGACAAACATCTTCATCTTTAACCATTACTCTAGAAGTTTGTTCTAATTCTTTAGAAACCAATATTTCTTGATTTATATTTACAGCAGGGATTCTTAGGTTATTTCTTAGATTCTCTTCAGAATCATTAGCAATAAAATTGATGCAATCAGTAGGACATATATCGATACATGCATCACACTCTATGCATAGATCTTCAGAAAATACAGTTTGAATATCACAATTCAAACATCTTTGGGCTTCTTCTAATGCCATTCTTT
>CACDOC010000045.1 GCA_902554355.1 uncultured SAR86 cluster bacterium
ACTGTTTGGTGCACCTTCTTATTATGCTGCGAAAGCAATGGCTGAAAGGAGCGAAGAAATTTACTTTTATCACTTTAACCAAAAGCCTTCGGGAAAGGCAGGAGAAGTACTCGGTTCTTTTCATGCTTACGAGATAGGTTATGTTTTTGGAATGGGAGGTTTAGGGCCTATCGAAAATAAAGAATTATCAGAATGCATGCTTTCTTACTGGACTAACTTTTCTAAATTTGGTGATCCCAATGACTCTAATTTACCTAATTGGACAAAAATGCAACCCAATAAAGATACTTGGTATGAATTAGGGCCTTCTATTGGAGAAAAGGATATTTCTAGATTAGAACTCTATGGACTTCTAAAGAAGGTAGTTTAATTAAGTTATTGTTTTCTAGATTTTTCCCTTATTAACTTAAATTCATTACCTTCATACCATTTAGGCCATTCATTTGAGTTAGCTAATTTCTCAGCCATTTTACTTGTGATGACTAAATGTTCTTGAAATCCACTTAGGTCCCAGTCTTCATCATATTCATCTGAAGGTTGATGGTAGTGATACTTGGTGTATTCGATAGACATTTTTTCTCCTGCTTTTATCTCTCCATCAGTTTTATCAATACCGCCATCGGCGTAAAGCATGGGGACACCTTTCTTAGCAAAACTGATGTGATCAGAACGATAAAAGAAACCTTTTTCGGGAAATGGGTCAGGAGTAATGTATTTTCCTACTTTATCTAATTCATCTTTAAGCAGATCTTCTAAATCAGATGCACCGTATCCTACTACGATTACATCGTTAGTTTTTCCTACAGGGAGAACTCCATCAAAATTATAACCAGCAACTATATTGGCTAGCTTTATTGGTGGGTATTCAGCGAAATATTCTGAACCTAACAATCCAGATTCTTCTGCAGTCACTGCTAAAAACAAAAGCGATCGGTTTGTTTCTTTTGTGCTGAAGTAATTTGCTAATTCAATTATACCCGCCACTCCAGTGGCGTTATCAACCGCACCATTATAAATCTGATCATTTATTTGCGAATGACCTTCTTTAATGCCTAAGTGATCCCAGTGGGCTATAAACAAGATGTATTCATCAGGTCTAACTGTTCCTTGCTTAACTGCGGCCACATTATGCGATGAAGAGAAGTTAATTTTATTTCTAAGTTGTGCATTTAATTTAAGGCCCTTCATTGGAACTGGTTTAAAGTCTTTTTTAAGCGCGTTTATTTTTTGCTCTTCGAGGTTCAAACCAGATTGTTTAAAGAGTTCAGAGGCGACATCGTAAGTTATCCAACTCTCTACTTTAATTCGATTAGCACCTAGATCTTCTCTTTTTAAGTCAATTTGGGCACCAGACCAACTAGTTTCAACCACTTGCCATGGGTATGCTGCAGGCTCAGTGTCATGAATTATGATTAATGCTTCTGCTCCTTGTCTGGCAGCTTCTTCAAACTTGTAAACCCACCTTCCATAATAGGTCATGGCATTTCCATTAAATAAATTTGGATCTTGCGTTGCAAAACCAGGATCATTTATAAGGATAACTAATGTTTTTCCTTTGACATCTATTCCCTCGTAATCATTCCATTCATATTCGGGGGCAATAATTCCATACCCCATGAATATTAGATCACTGTCATTAATAACTATCTTTTCTTCTACTCTTTTAGACCAGAAGACTGTTTCTTTTCCAGGAGTTAGAGTTCTTTTTTTATTTTTTATATCAATTGATAGGTAGGACTTAGAAAGATCAACTTCCATCTTAGAAAGCGGAACCTCAAGGAGGTATTCGTTGTTTATTGGTTTAAGGCCATAGGATTTGAATTCATTTTCAATGTATCTTTTCGTTAACTCGCCACCAGCCGTACCTGGTTCTCTACCACCAAATTCATCAGATGAGAGGATTTTGGTGTGCTTGTGAAGATTATCTTCTTGAATTGTGTGTTCGCCAGAACATCCAATTAAGAATAAAAAATTAAAGAGCAAAATATATTTCATTAATTTCATAAATTTCTCCTCAGGCCCTTCTAATTGACAGACCTCCATCGACAGGTAGAGCAACTCCATTAATATACGATGAAGCTGGAAGGCATAGACTTAACGTGGCATGAGCCACTTCCACAGGTTCTCCATAACGTTTAAGTCCTACTCTGCGTCTTGCGAAGGTTTCCTTATCTTTTTGATCTATTGCTGCAGTCATGTTGGTGTTAATTGGTCCAGGGCATACGCAATTAACCGTTATTCCTTGCGGGCCAAGTTCTAAAGCTAAAGACCTTGTTAAACCTATAACTCCATGCTTAGCAGCTGTGTATGGGCTATGAGTAGGAGTCGCTCCAAATCCTTCCGTTGAAGAAATATTCACAATTCGTGCAGCATCCGATTTAAGTAGATGTTCTAAACAAGCCCTAATCATCCTTGTTTGGCCAGTTAAAAGAACTTCCAAGGTTTTTTGCCACACATCGGCATAATTTTCATCACCAATATTAACGGGAGAAGCAATTCCGGCGTTGTTTATTAGATAATCTATCTGCCCAAAAGATTTTATACTTTTGGCGATACATTCTTTTATTTGCTCTTCATTTGTTATATCTAAAGATATAGCTAAAGCTTCCCCTCCATCAGATTCAATCAGCTTACAGACATTCTTTGCTTCATCTTCGTTAATGTCGGTAACAATAACTCTAGCACCTTCTGCAGCAAAAACTTGAGCAGTTGCTTTTCCCATTCCACTTGCCGCTCCGGTTATTAGAGCAACTCTTCCTTTAATCGATCTTGACAGGTTATTAAATGATTCCATGATATTTCATTTGTGTTCTCAACTTAGATATTAGAATATAGATTTCCTGAAAAACTAACAATAAGGAAAAAAAATGACGGATCAACTTGCTACCTTAACCAAAGAAGGCGATGTATCAATAATTACTCTCGATGATGGGAAGGCAAATGTTTTTTCAAACGCGATGATCTCAACAATAGACCAACTTCTTGATGAAGTGCCAAATGACAAAGGAGCTTTGTTAATAACTGGAAGACAAGGGTTATTGTCTGGTGGTTTTGATTTGAAAACAATGACTGGTGGAGAGGCTAAAGACATTATTGAGATGACAGTAAATGGATTTAAATTACTGGCAAGAATATATGGATTTTCGAGACCTGTAGTCGTTGCTGCTAGCGGTCACGCTATAGCTTTAGGCGCTTTTCTGCTTTGTTGTGCAGATTACAGAGTTGGAGCTAAAGGCAAGTACCTTGTTCAAGCTAATGAACATAGAAATAATATGTCTATACCAATTCCTATATTGGAGATATCTAAATCAAGAATTTCTAAGAGGCATTGGCATAGAGCCATCCTTAATGCTGAAGCTTACTCGATAGATCAATCTGTAGAAGCAGGTTACTTAGATGAGGTAGTTGATGAAGGAGACTTGATGAAAAGGGCAATGGAAGTCGCAACTGATTTGGCAACTTTAGGTCATCCTCACTATCAAATGACCAAAGATTTAGACCAAAAGGACATTCTTGAAAGAATTAATGCCGGTATAGAGGTTAGGCAAAATTCTTAATTATTTAAAAAAATTGTTTCTAACTTGTTAGTTTTTGGTAATCTACGCAACCCTAAGTGGGGCCATAGCTCAGCTGGGAGAGCGCATCCCTTGCACGGATGAGGTCGTCGGTTCGATCCCGACTGGCTCCACCAATTTTTTTAGAATTAGGTGTTAAGTTAAGAATTCTCTAGGAATAGCAACACTACTTAGACCAGCCCAACCACAAAAATCAGGTTGAGATGGATTTCCAGGTTCAGATTTAAGCGGTGATAAATTTTCCCAAAAGGTTTTGGTTCTTTTAAATAATTTTAAATTTGCATCCAAATTTCTTATAGAAATTTCCTTTGCTTTCTCTTTAAAACCATTCATTTCAAGCCCTTTGATAACCATATAGGTAGTAGGGTGCCAGCTGCTTCCTCTCCAATATTTACCATCGCTGGAGAAATCTGGATCACTAACAGACAAACTTGGAACCGGGACTCTAGTATCAAACTTTTTAGTATCCGAAAGATGAGAAACAAATCCTTCTTGTCGGGACTTTGGAACTATTCCTGCTAATAAAGTCCAATAGCTCCCTATGTGGTACCTAATGATCTGCTCTCCGTAACCTAAATCAAAATAAAATTGATGCTCTTCGTTCCAGCATAAATCATTAATAATTTCTGCTAGTTTGTTATGTTTCTTTCTGTAGTGTTCTGATTCTTCTTCTAAATTTATTAGTTTTGCCATTTCACTCAGACATTTAGCGTCAAACGCCATTTGAGAAGATAGGTCTATCCATCTTCCTTGAGAATTCCATGTGAATTGATGACTTGGGCCTAATTTATCCATGTGGGGTCGGTACATGGAATGCACCCACTCCGGTTTTAATTTGATTCCGTCGTTATCAAATTCCCAACTATTCGGATATCTTTTTAGATTATCCATGCCACTACCCAAAGCATCACCTATAAATAGTCCATCTGATGCCTGATAGTATTCAGTGCAGAAATTATGGTGCGATTTTAAATAAGGGAAAACTTTCTTAAGTCTAGAAATATCAGAAGTTAGTTCAAATAAAGACAGTTCAGCCCAAGTTAGGAGGGGAGGAGCAAATGCAATAGGGTGGTTGTGTTGCCAAATTGGTTCCCCAATTGAATTGTATTCTCTTGAAATGAAACCATCTTCTGTTCTGGCGGCATAAAGATTATCTAGAGAATTTTCAATTGGTAAAGAGTCAAGAAAATAGCGACCCCATATAACAGTGAACGCAGTGTCCCAGAAAAAAAAATTATCAAATCTTCCGCCAGTTCCCATTCTCATTAGAGGTTCTCCTTCTGAGTCTAAGATGATACTGGGAACTATTTTCTTCTTAGCTATTTCTAATGTGGCTTCTTCTAGATCAGCTAAGTCTTCAGATTTGAAATCCATTTTCTAAGAATATTTATCGGCAATAAAGTTAAGAGAGTTTTTTACTGCGTTTACCATCAACTCTATCTCTTCATCCCCTATTGTAAAGGCTGGTCCCAAACAGATAATGTCTCTAAATTCTCCTGTACCGCCAGGATAAAGAAAGACTCCATCTTCCAATCCCTTCATCATAATTTGGGAAGTAACTTTTTCATTTTCATCGAAACAGATTAACCCTTCTTTTTCTTTGACTACTTCAATTCCGATTAATAGACCTTTTCCTCTAATCTCTGCAACATTAGGGTGTTGTCCAACTTCTGAATTTAATTCATCCATAATCTTTTCACCGAGTGGGTTTACTCGACTACATAACTTCTCTTTTCTAAGAATTTTAAGAACTGCCGAGGAGGCAGCACAGGATTGGGGTAGGGCTGCAAAAGTGTGGAACATTACCTCATAACCTGCTGCCATTATCGAATCAGCTATTTCGTCTGTACTATAAGTTCCTCCAATAGCGGCGTAACCTCCACCCATGCCTTTTCCAGCTACCAATATATCTGGTTTTAGATTGTAAAGATTACTGGCAAAGTCCTCTCCAACTCTTCCAAAACCCGTCATGACTTCATCGGCAATTAGGAGTATGTCATTATCAATTAAGATTTTATGAGCTTCTTCCCAATATCCTTCAGGAGGACTTATTGCACCTCCGCTTGATCCGTTGATAGGTTCCATCAACAAGCCAGCTATATTCTCTGAACCTATTTTTTGTATTACCTCTTTTAGATTATTTAAATAATAATCTTTGGAGTCTGGATGAAAGCTTCCTAATGGACACCTTAAAGGGTAGGGAGTTTCGACCATAGGAGCTTTTGGAACATAACTTTCTAAGCC
>CACDOC010000046.1 GCA_902554355.1 uncultured SAR86 cluster bacterium
CTTTTCTTCCTTTTGATTGTTTATTAATTTCTTCTCTAACATTAACGTTTCTAACAAGCGTTCGAACCATGGTTCTTCTATGGGATATATCCGGCCCCAGCATTGATTGTTTAGATTTTCTAAACAACGCTCGTAAATATCTACTTAAAAGTCGGGAATTCTTGTCAATAGAATTTCTGGGCTCGACTAGCTCTTCTACTTTTAAAGGTTTTTGAAATTTAATTATTAAATTTCTTCCATGAAATAAAATTTTAAAGAATTTTTTTATCGAACCACTCGTACGCCAAGAAGGCGAGAATATAATTTTAAAAAGGGATTGTTGTTTATCTGGGTGTTTTCCCCAAACAAAAGACACTGGAACAATTGATAAATTCTTGTTCTTTAAATTTAGTATGTCTTTAAGATTTTCTGGGTCTTGTCTTTTTATCTTTTGTTCAGAAATAATATATTTAGGATCTTTTAAACATATAAATCTTTCAAGGTTGCTTGATTTTAATTTACCTAAAGGTCTGGGAAGATTTTGTTCATTGTTTGCAATTGTTAGTGCCATTAGATCACTTGCAGAATCTGTCGAAAGAGCAAAAACCACATCTTCTCCTTTTAAATCTTCTTTTGCTATATTTTCAAATTCGATTTCAAATTTAATTACCTTACTTAGACAAAAGCTTAAGAAAGTAAAAATATAGTGCTGGATTAGAAGTCTAAACATTTTTGAGCTGTTCTTTTAGATTTTAGAATGGAGTTTACCTTTTCATAGTAAAATTAATACTAGGATTTGCTTTATTTAAATGCCGAAGTGGCGGAATTGGTAGACGCAGGGGATTCAAAATCCCCCGCCTTTGGGTGTGAGAGTTCGAGTCTCTCCTTCGGCACCATTTGAGATAATTATTTGAAATTACAAGATTACGATTTCTCTTTACCGAAAGAATTAATTGCTAGTGAGCCTTCCAAAACAAGAGGTTCTAGCAGACTTTTACTTTTAAATAATGGGTTAGAAGACAAAATGATAAACGATTTTAAGGAATACCTTAATCCAGGAGATCTTTTGGTTTTAAATGATACTAAAGTTCTAAAAGCTAGACTTAGTGCAAGAAAATCATCGGGAGGTTTAGTAGAAGTATTAATTGAAAGATTATTAGATGGCAAATATGCTTTAGCCCAAACTAGATCTAATAGAAAGCTACAGAAAGGAGATTCAATCACGATAGAGAATTCCTCTATAGGTATTAAGATTTTAGAAAAAATAGGTCCACTATTTAAAATTGAATTCGATGAAGAACCTAAAAAGATTCTTGATGTTCATGGAAAGGTTCCTTTGCCACCGTACATCAAAAGAGTAGCAGATAAAAACGATGAAGAAAGGTACCAGACTGTTTACGCTAACAAAGCTAACGAGAATTCTGTCGCAGCTCCTACTGCAGGATTGCACTTTACAAAAACTCAATTACAGGAAATAGAAAAAAAAGGGGTAGAAGTTGTCTACATAACTCTTGATATTGGGCTTGGAACCTTTGAGCCTATTAGGATCGATAACTTTGAACATCACGTAATGCATAGTGAAACAATTACTATCAATGAAGAAACAGCCAATAAGATTAACAAGGTGCTGTGTTCGGATTCAAAAATAATTGCTGTTGGTACCACTGTGTTGAGGTGTTTGGAATCCGTATACACAAAATTCAGTAAATTGAAGGCTCACAAAGGAGAAACAGATTTATTCATATACCCAGGCTATAAGTTTGGAATAGTAGATACCTTGTTAACAAACTTTCATTTGCCAAAATCTAGCCTGTTTCTTTTGGTATGCGCATTTGGCGGGACAGAGAACCTTAAGTCTGCTTATGGCCATGCTGTTGAGCAGAAATATAATTTCTTTAGCTACGGTGATGCTATGCTGATAAATAGATTTGATGAATAGCAATATTTACAAGCTTATCAATAAAGATGGTCTTGCTAGGAGAGGTGAGATAACAACTGTTCATGGTAAATTTCAAACTCCAGCATTTATGCCTGTAGGTACTTATGGGGCCGTTAAATCTATTAGCCCTGTTACTTTAGAAGATTTACAGGCTGAAATTATTCTCTCCAATACTTATCATCTTATGGAAAGGCCAGGTATAGAAATAATTAAATCTCATGGAGGCTTGCATAATTTCATGGGCTGGAAAGGTCCAATTTTAACTGATTCAGGAGGCTATCAAGTATTTAGCTTGTCCAAAAAAAGGACTTTAAATGAAGAAGGGGTTGAATTCTTTTCTCCGCTTAACGGGGATAAAAAGTATTTAACACCAGAATCATGCATGCAGCTACAACTTGATTTTGGTGTTGATATTGCAATGGTCTTAGATGAGTGCACTCCATATCCTGTTGAAAAGAGGATTGCAAAAGAATCAATGCATTTGTCTCTTAGATGGGCTGAAAGATGTCGTTCTGCTTTTCAATCTGAAAAAGCTTCTTTATTTGGAATCATTCAGGGAGGGGTTTTTGAGAATCTTAGGGAAGAGTCATTAACAGAGCTAATTAAATTTGATTTTGAAGGTTATGCAATTGGAGGTCTTTCGGTGGGCGAGCCTAAGGAAGAAATGGAAAAAGTTGTAGATTTTATTACGCCTAAAATGCCTGAAGACAAACCTAGATATTTGATGGGGGTAGGAACACCTTTAGATATAGTAAAAGCAGTTCGATCAGGTGTAGATATGTTTGATTGTGTTATCCCGACAAGGCACGCACGCAATGGTTATCTCTACACTTCAAAAGGAATAGTAAAAATAAGAAATAGTGAGCACAAGAACAGCCTTGACCCTCTTGACGAAGCCTGCTCTTGTTATACTTGTAGTAATTTTACAAGGAGCTATTTACATCACTTAGATAAAACTAAAGAAATGCTTGGGTCTACACTTCAGACGATTCATAATCTGCATTTTTATTTAAGTCTTATGAGAAATTTGCGACTATCAATTGAAACAGGTACATTGCAAACCTTTATCAGTGAATTTGAAGACACTTGGAATAATTTTGATAAACCCAATATAGTTAAGTAAGAGGTATAAAATGGAAGAATCACCAACTTTTTTTGACCCAACACTATTTCTGCTTTTTGGATTTATGATCCTTATCTATTTCTTAATGATAAGGCCAGAGAATAAAAGAAGGAAAACTCATCAAGAGATGCTAGCAAGTCTGGATTTAGGCAATGAAGTAGTAACGGCAGGCGGAATACTAGGCAAAGTATCTAAAATAAGTGATCAATATATAGAACTATCTATTTCCGACAATACAAAGATAAAAGTTCAAAAAACATCTATCTCAACTGTTTTGCCTAAAGGCACTCTAAAGTCAATATAGAAGCTGTGAAACGTTACGGTCTTTGGAAGTACATCCTCATCCTAATTGTATTAAGTTTTGGGGTAATTTATTCGTTACCCAATCTATACGCTCCTGACCCTGCAGTTCAAGTTTCCTACAATAACAGTTCACAGCCAGCTGATCTTAATTTACAAGAAAGGATAGAATCTATTATTGATTCAGGTGCCTTGTCTTCAAAAATTGAACAAAACGAAGATTATGTCTTAGTTCGTCTTGGAAATTATGAAGATCAACTAAAAGCTAAAGACTTACTATCTTCTGATCTAGGCACTGATGTAATTATCGCACTTAATCTTGCCCCTACCACTCCTGCATGGTTAAAAGACATAGGTGGGGAGCCAATGAAGTTAGGCTTAGATTTGAGAGGAGGTGTTCATTTTTTAATGGAAGTAGACACTGAAGCAGCAATAAAAAACAGGCAAAACGGTATTCTTCAAGACATTAGGAGGAGATTGAGGGAAGAAAAGATTAGATATACCAATGCTTTCGTGGATGAAGATTTATCAATAACGCTATCCTTTAATAGTGAAACAAATAAAGATAGCGCTGATGCTTTTATAACTGAAAACTACCCACAGTTCTTAGGCTCTCCCAACACTAATTCTGCTAATTCAATGAAGTTAGTTCTAGCAGAAGAACAAATTGAACAAATTGAATCTGATGCTATTGATCAAAACTTAACAACTTTAAGAAACAGAGTTAATGAATTGGGAGTATCAGAACCTATAGTCCAGAGGCAAGGAAAGAAAAGGATAGTTGTTCAGTTGCCCGGTATACAAGATACAGCTGAAGCCAAGAAAATATTAGGAAAAACAGCAACCTTAGAATTTCATTTAGAAGCGCAATTAGATACACCTCGTTCTAGGAAAACTTCTTATCCTTTTAAAGGCAATAGAGATAACCCAGCTTTTTTACAAGACGCGATAATATTGGGTGGAGATCAAGTCGCTACTGCACAAGCAAGTTTTGATGAAAATGGGTTACCTCAAGTAAACATAACATTAGATGGTGAAGGGGGCTCTAGAATGCATAGAGCCACAAGAGGGAATATTGGTAAAAGGCTTGGCGTTTTGTTTGTAGAACAAAAGACAAGAACCATTTACCAAAGAGACGAAGCAGGCAGACAAGTTCCTGTACAAGAAACCTATGAAGTAAAAGAAATTATTAGTTTGGCAACTATTAGAGCTGCACTAGGGACTACTTTTAGGATAACTGGATTAGATAGTCCCAGTGAATCTTCTGAATTAGCCTTACTTTTAAGAGCGGGAGCATTAGCGGCCCCTATGCGTTTTGTTGAGGAACGAACTGTAGGCCCGAGCCTAGGTGCAGATAATATTCAAGCAGGTATTTTCTCTATGGAACTGGGCATGGCCTTAGTTCTCTTTTTTATTCTTTTTTATTATAGAGTTTTCGGAGTGGCTGCAAGTTTAGCTTTATCTTTTAATATAGTCTTATTAGTGGCGGTAATGTCAATTTTGTCTGCTACTTTAACACTCCCAGGAATTGCAGGTATTGTTCTTACTGTTGGTATGGCAGTAGATGCTAATGTATTGATATTTTCCAGAATTAGAGAAGAACTTAAGAAGGGACGA
>CACDOC010000047.1 GCA_902554355.1 uncultured SAR86 cluster bacterium
ATTAGTTGCAATTCTTTTAAGACCTCATCTGGATTTGCACCTTTTTCTAAATTAATGACCGCCTTAATTTCCTCTCCCCATTCTTCATTAGGAACACCCACACAACAAACTTCAGCAACCTTATCGTTCATCAATAAAACGTTATCAATTTCTTGCGGGTATATATTTGTTCCTCCAGAAATAATCGTATCCGCACTCCTACCAGTTAAAAAATAGTAACCATCTTCATCGCAATAACCTATATCACCCATAGTGAAATAGTCTCCCCAATAAGCTCCAGAAGTTTTTTCTTTGGCCTTGTAATATTCAAACCTTCCTTTTGACGGGGCACTAAAATAAATAGTTCCTTCTTTGCCTTGTTCAACTGTATTAAATTCCTCATCTAGAACTATGACTTCGGTGCCTTCATTTGCTTTACCTACACTACCTGGTTTTTTTAACCATTCTTGAGGTTGTATAAAACAACCGCCCCCTTCAGTTGCTGCATAATATTCATAAATGATTGGTCCAACCCAATCTATCATGGCTTTCTTTACCTCCACGGGACATGGAGCGGCTCCATGCAAGATCCATCTCATTGAGGATATGTCGTACTTTGATCTTGTTTCTTCGGGTAACCTTAAAACCCGATGAAACATAGTTGCCACCATGTGCGTATGTGTGCATTTATAGCGACTGATAAGATCTAGCATTTTTTCGGCATCCCATTTATCCATTAAATAAACACCTACGCCCGCCATTAAAGATATATTGATATTTAGTCCTAAAGGCGCTGCGTGATAAGCCGGACCAGGACAAATACTAAAATCAGTTTCAGGATTAAACGCCGCGGTATCTAGAGTTAGTTGTTCCGTTTTCGATGGTGGTGGATTTTCATGCCTAAAGACTCCTTTAGGTCTACCGGTTGTACCTGATGTGTAGAGCATAGATCTACCTGCTATAGGTTCAGCTATATCTGATTCATCAAATTTTTGTAAGGTTTCTATAAAAGGAAGAGCCAGCGGATGTTCTCCATCAACTGACAAGATAATTACTTCAGGCAATTGTTGATTAATTGTTTCTATGAATTCAGGAAAAATAGCATCGCAGACAACTGCTTTAGCCTCGCAGTTTTCTACGATATAGCATATTTCTTCAGGTGTAAGGTGCCAATTGATTGGAGTTATTCTTAAACCAACTCTCAAAGGACCGAAAAGAGCTTCTAAGAATTCAGGTCGATTCTTACAAACAATAGCAACCCCATCACCTGGCTTTAGACCAGCATTGGATAAAAAATTGGCATAACGATTACTATTTTCATTTAGTTCTTGGAAGGTTCTTTCCCCATGTTCACTTACTATGGCTTTCTTATGAGGCAGGTTTTTAGCGTGGAATGCGATACCCATTCCAACAGCTGCATATTCTTGTAGAGTTTCCATATTAATCAATTAATGCTTTTTGATAATCATTTAGGACAGGCTTTTTAGGCCACTTATACTTATCTCTATCATGAGCTTCTAATATTAGTGGGAATTTATCGGCATTTCTAAAACCGTTAGTCCAGTTCGTTGTGGAGATGAGTTTATCCACTGCTTCTCTTCTTTTTTCTAATATCTCTTCACTTGTTAAGTGTTTAGGCATCATGCATATCAAAGATGCAGCTCTAATTAGACTATTAGTACCTTGTTCTAGTTCATATCCTGAATTACTGCAATGTATTGTTCTTGAATCCCATAACAGCATATCTCCTGGCTCCATGTGGCACATTACTGCTTTTTCAGAGGTTAATTTAGGGTCATCATTAGGAAAACGAAAATGATCTATATCCAAAGGTAATTTAGCTAACCTTTCTTCATATTCATTAGGAATATTCTTAAATAATTTATGCGATTTAGGTATTACTACGTTACCGCCAATCCTCTCTGAAGTAGGTAATAAATTTACTAAGCCTTGCACACAATGTTTTCCTGGTTTTGAAATTGGATGCTGATCTATATGAAACCAGGATTGCCCACTTTCAGTTTTCCAGTTTGGGTTTATATTCCAAGGCCTCCATAGAGAGACTCCGTCAAAACTTGTTAATAATTCTTCTGTTTCCCAAATCTTTGCAAACGCCTTTTTTACATTAGGAACACCTCGAACGAACCATTGAGCCTCTGAATGACCTATTCCATAACTAGGTAAGATCGCCCCGTGAGCACAAGTTGGCCACCTGTCATCTCCCCAAGTTTTAGGATTTGTTCTATCTATTCCAGTACCTAACTCTTCTAAATAGTCCCATAATAAATCAATGGTTTTTTTTGCTTCTTCCGCGGTCAAAGCATTCTTAATTACTACATAACCGAACTCGTCTAAGTAACGGGAACTTTCTTCGGAACCTGAATCTAGTCTTGGTACATGCCTATATTCTATTTCAATGTTGAATTCACCTACCATGGTCTCCCCTCTTCTGTCAGATTAAGTAATTTATAGGAAATTTACAACTTCTTCCAAAGTGGGCATAGAGGCAGAAGCTCCTCTTTTCGTTACGGATAATGCTGCTGCTTTATTGGCAAAATTCACCGAATCTAATAAATCATTACTCTTCAAATAATGAGTAGCCAGGGCCCCTATAAAGCAATCACCAGAACCTGTCGTATCCACAGCTTCTATCTTATGGCCATCAATAAAATCACCTTTCTGATTGGTATAAACATAAACTCCTTTTGATCCAAGAGTGACGGCAATGCTTTGAGTTGTTTTTAGATTTAGAACTTTTATAGCCTCAGCTATAGAGTCTATATTCTCATTATCTATAGATCGTTCACTTAAGTTTTCTAATTCAGATTCATTCATCACAAGTAAATCGGTTTCACGAATTAGGTTTTTGCTAATTTCCAAAGCTGGGGCAGCATTTAACATTCTATAAGTACCTGAATTCTTGGCTCTAATGAACAGATCTTCAATCTCCGAAGGTGGAACTTCAAGTTGAGATATCAAAACATCGCTCGTACTTAATTCCTTGTCTGATATTTGGTTTGACTTAACCTCTTTATTTGAACCCGAAATAACAATAATATGATTTTCAGAAGTTTGTTCGAAGACATAAATGAAAGCCACACCTGAAGGTCCTTCGTGCTTTACAATCATTGAAGTATCTACTGTTTCTCTATTCAGATTTTCCAGTAATTCATCTCCAAATACATCATTACCTACTTTACCAATCAACGAAACGGGCAATCCTAGTTTCGCAACAGCTACGGCTTGATTAGCACCTTTACCTCCTTGGAAAGTTTCAAAACTATTTCCTAAAATAGTTTCTCCTTTTGTAGGTTGTTTATCACTGTAAACAACAAGATCCATATTAATACTTCCAAAAACGATGATAGGAGAAGACATAGAATTTAAGTCAAATCAGGAGAGCTAGAAAATTTATCTACTAAAGCACATGTTCTATCGACCAAATCGTCTAGATTTAATTCTCCAACACCTGCCACAGCCGTTAGGACTCTTCCCTGCCAAGGCTCAGTCCAAAGTTCAGGTATTGAGCCTTGATCTAATCCTATCAAACCTCCAACGGTGGCTCCCGTACAATCAGTATCCCAACCACAGCAAATGGTTTCGCCAATAGCTTCATCAAACGAATCCTGAAAGGATAAAAACGCCCAGACTACTACTGATAAATTATTCAAGCTATGAACGGGTGACATATCTCCGTAATGTTCGTGTAATTTTGAGGCTGGGTTACCGGCATTATTTATACCTAACAAAACCGCTTCATAAGCTTCAGAATCTTTATCAATTAAATCTAAAGCTGCATTGACAGCTTCTTCCCTTGAATTTGATTCAGGTATAAGAGCACACAATCCCGCTATGTATGCTGAAGCTTCTACAGCACACCCTCGATGTGAAAGAATGGCATCCCTTCTAGCTAATTCAGCTGCAAGTTTAGGTTTACCCGGTAAAACCCAACCGTACATGTCTATTCTTATTTGCGCGCCAATCCAATCGTTGTATTCTCCATCATTGATTTCATTAAGATCGAAATTTCTTTTACCGCCAAATTGATATGTCATGTCCATTCTCTCTATTAATTTCAGGTATGAATCTCTTTCCGCAGTAAAAGTAGCACCAACAGGTAAAAGATTTATCCAGGACCTAGCAACATCATCAGTATCGATATCTATGCCATGGCGCTCTAACATCATTAAAGCTAGTACAAGATAAGTTATGTCGTCATCAACCTCAGCTTTATCCATCTTTCCTAAACAACACTTTATGTTTGCGCCTCTCAACATCTCATGTTCCATGTAATTAACGTAATTCCTTAAAGGCAAAGATCCAGAGTCTGATAAAAATTTATTTAAACCTTCAGGACCCTCTCTCATAGAAATCATTTCTACTGGCTTTCCTAATAAACAACCCGAAATTCTGCCCTGCCATGCAGCCCTTATGGTATCGATTTGATTAGACATATTTAACTCCTATTTAATCTAATATTTCTTCCTCGCTAACTTCTTGAAGAACCATCTCATCTTCAAACATTAAAGTGCTAACGTCTTCCATTCTATCTACATACAACATGCCTATAAGGTGATCCAGCTCGTGTTGAAAAACGGTAGCCAAGAAATCTTCTACTTCAATTGTTCTTTCAACTGCTTTTTCGTCAAGATAATCAATCTTAACTTTTCTAGGCCTCTCAACATATCCTCTTAATCCAGGAACACTTAAACATCCTTCCCAAAACCCTTGGAGCTCTTTATCTAATACAGTTATTTCTGGGTTGAAGATTACGTAAGGGTCTGTAGTTTCC
>CACDOC010000048.1 GCA_902554355.1 uncultured SAR86 cluster bacterium
TTCCAGAATCTAATGCTAATTCGTATCCTTCTACGCCAAGGCCAGATATAACTCCTTCAGCAATATCCGATAAAAAAGATTTTTGTCTAAAGTCTTCCCTACTATAAATATTAGAGATATGAACTTCTATAAATGGTATTTCAACACCTGAGAGAGCATCTCTAATAGCAATACTGCTATGGGTGAAAGCTCCAGGATTAAATACTATGCACTTAACATCTTCTTTTTTTGCAAGATGAATTTGCTCTACCAAGTCATGTTCGGCATTGCTTTGATAGCATATTAGTTCATGTCCACTCTCAGAAGCCATAAATCCTAATTTCTTTTCAATTTCTTCCAAAGTAACAGAACCATAAATTTCTGGTTCCCTTGAACCTAATAGGTTTAGGTTTGGTCCATTTAGTAGCATGAATTTAGACATATTTAGCGATTTTTTAAAGAATTTAAAGAATTTTAAATAATTTTAGATCGTATTGGTACCATTAAGTTCCTTCTTTAATCAAAATTTCTTTATTTTTTATAATTATTTTTTTATTAATTACAGGATAACAAAAACCTTTTTCATTACAGCCTTGATATTCAACAGAAATTTCTTTTATTAAGGGGTTATGGACAAAAGATTTCGTTACCTTGTCATAAAAAACTTCAACTTCTCCAAAATACTCATCCGATATCATTACAGGAACCTGTAAAGTGTTAATGTATAAAGATTCTTCGGCAAGACTACCTATTAAAAATTTGTCTTTATATAGAAAGCAGTTTTCTTTCAACTCCCATGTCAGTATGATTCTATCTTCTTTTTGAAAGGCAGAGAATTGAAAAGACTGGTCGGCAGGTAAAATATCTTGAGGTCCCTTTAAGATCTCTTTGAAAGAAGGATTCGTTAATGAATCTGCATATAAGGAGAAAGGAAAATAGATGGTAAAACCAAGTATTAAGAATAACTGTTTTATTTTACTTTGCATTTTCGCGTATTGCCTTGTGCTGTCTGGATGTAATGATATTAGTAATCCTGGCATTATTATAAAGGATGCTCACTTATATGTGCCATTAGAAGGCTCTGATATGTCTGCAGGTTATTTGAGATTAGAAAACCATCAACTAAAAAAAATAAATATTAGTTCTATAGAATGTAAAAAAGTAAAAGCTAGTCTTCATGAAACAGTTATAGACTTAGAAGGCATGATTAAAATGAAGAAGTTAGAAATGTTGTCTGTTGGTCCAGAATCTCATGTTAATTTTATACCTGGAGGAAAGCATATAATGTTTTCTGGGTTAAAGGAGTTTAAGGAAAGTATTTTAATGTGTGCATTCTTATCTACTAGCGGAATAGAAATTCCTTTTATCTTTGAGGTGCGAACAAATGAAAAATAAATTATTAGATATAAATAATTTATCTGTTGAATTTTCTTCAAAAGATGATTCTTTTCTGGCTGTTAATAATATTTCCTTTTCAATTGAAAAAGGAAAGACTCTCTCTCTAGTAGGTGAATCTGGATCTGGAAAGTCAGTAACTGCCCTTTCCGTTTTACAACTCTTACCTGAAGGTTCTTCTAGTCATAGTCAAGATTCTTCAATTATGTTTGAAGGTAAAGAAATTATTGGAAGTTCAAAAGGCTTTATAAACTCATTAAGAGGAAATAGGATTTCAATGATTTTTCAGGAACCCATGACTTCACTAAATCCTTACCAAAGAGTAGGAGATCAAATTGATGAAACCTTAAAAATACATGGAGGTTTAAATTCTAAGCTTGCTAGACAGCGAACAATAGAACTCCTAGAGAAGGTAAAAATTCCAGAACCTAATAAAAAAGTTATTTCTTATCCTCACCAGCTCTCAGGCGGTCAAAGGCAAAGAGTTATGATTGCTATGGCTTTAGCTAATGAACCTGAATTATTAATCGCGGACGAACCAACAACTGCATTGGATGTAACTGTAGAAAAAACTCTTTTAGAGTTATTAACTGAGCTTCAAGAAGAATTTAATATGTCTATTCTTTTTATAACTCATGATTTAAATATAGTAAAAAAGTTCTCAGATGATGTTTGCGTAATGAAAGAAGGAGAAATAATTGAAGCTGGATCAGTTGATGATATTTTCTCTAACCCAAGTCATGATTACACTAAGAAGTTATTAGATTCTATTCCGGGAAAAAAGGAAAAAATAAATGAAGAGGATGAAATCCTACTTGATGCAGGTCAGATAAATATTAATTATGTAGTCACTCGGAATATTTTTGGAAAGCCAAAAGAATTTCTTAATGCAGTAAAGAAGGTTGATATAAAAATTCATAAAGCTTCTACAACGGGCCTTGTTGGAGAGTCTGGTTCAGGGAAATCTTCTTTAGCCAGGGCTTTGTTAGGAATAGAAAACGCTGAAGGAGCAATTGAATTTGATGGAATAGATATTAAGGGTTTAGATCTCAAAAGTATGAGAGAGTTTAAAAAAGATTTCCAAATAGTTTTTCAAGACCCTTTTGGCTCTCTGTCCCCTAGAATGACCATTGGAGAGATAATAGGAGAAGGATTGAAGGTGCATGAACCTAATTTATCTAAAGAAGATAGGCTTGCTAGGATAAAAAACGCTCTAAATGATGTGGAGTTAGATGAAACTTCCTATTCAAGATTTCCTCACGAACTTTCAGGAGGTCAACGCCAAAGAGTAGCAATAGCAAGAGCAATAATACTTAGACCTAAGTTAATTCTTTTGGATGAACCTACTTCTGCTCTGGATGTTTCAATCCAAATGCAGATATTACATCTCTTGAAGGACCTACAAAATAAACTTGGATTAGCTTACTTATGTATTAGTCATGATTTAAGGGTTATTAGGTTCCTTTCTGATCAAGTTTACGTTATGAAGGATGGATTAATTGTTGAATACGGTTCCTCTGAACAAGTTTTTGAAGACCCGAAACACGAATATACAAAAGAACTTTTACTTGCCTCAATTGCTTAAGATATTTTATTCGGAGTTTCTGACTTATAATTGAGCTATGTCTAAGGGCAATAGAAAACATTCTTCAAAGATAGTAGATGGTGTAGAGCAAGCTCCTTCTAGGGCGATGTTAAGAGCCGTCGGATTTGAAAACGAAGATTTTAAAAAACCTCAAGTTGGAGTAGCTTCGACTTGGAGCATGGTTACGCCGTGCAACATGCATATCAATAAATTAGCAGATTCAGCTGTTAAAGGTATAAATGATGCAGGCTCTAAAGCTGTTCTCTTTAATACTATTACTGTTTCTGATGGAATTTCAATGGGAACTCAGGGAATGAGATATTCCTTAGTTTCAAGAGAAGTCATAGCAGATTCAATAGAAACTGTGGTTGCTGGTCAAGGATTTGACGGTTTAGTAACGATAGGTGGTTGTGATAAGAATATGCCAGCCTGTTTGATGGCTATGGCAAGATTAAATAGACCTTCAGTTTTTGTATATGGAGGTAGTATAAAGCCTGGAAAAGGACGTACAGATGTTATATCTGTATTTGAGGCAGTTGGAAAGCATTCTGAAGGTGAAATCTCTGACATTGAATTATTAGAAATTGAATCCAGTGCTATACCTGGTCCAGGATCTTGTGGAGGCATGTACACTGCAAACACTATGGCTTCAGCAGTTGAAGCCATGGGTATGAGTTTGCCTAACAGCTCCGCTCAAGAAGCTATTTCTAAAGTAAAGTTACAAGACTCAATGGATGCTGGAAAGGCAGTAAGTAAGCTTATAAATCTTGATTTAAAACCTAGAGACATCATGACTAAAGAGGCATTTGAAAATGCTATATCTATGGTAATTGCTTTAGGTGGATCTACAAATGCTGTTTTACATTTAATTGCTATAGCTCATGAAGCTAGGGTAAATCTATCCTTAGAAGACTTTGAAAGGCTTGGTAAGCGAACACCTGTATTGGCTGACTTAAAACCCAGCGGCAACTATTTAATGTCTGAATTAATTGAAATAGGAGGCATTGTTCCTCTGATGCGAATGATGCTTGAAAAAGAACTTCTTCATGGCGATCAAATAACGGTTACAGGTAAGACTTTGGAAGAAAATCTGTCCGATACAAAAAATTACCCTAAAGACCAAGAAATAGTTAAAGAATTTGATGATCCAATAAAGGAAGATAGCCATTTACGTATCTTGTATGGAAATTTAGCCCCTGAAGGTGCTGTAGCAAAGATATCTGGAAAAGAGGGAATGAAATTTGACGGTAAGGCCAGAGTGTTTGATTCCGAAGAAACTGCTATGCAAGTGATTATGAATGACAAAATAAATGAAGGAGATGTTTTAGTAATAAGGTATGAAGGCCCTAAGGGAGGACCAGGAATGAGAGAAATGTTAGGACCTACTTCAGCGATAATGGGGAAGGGACTAGGGGATAAAGTTGCATTCTTAACGGACGGAAGATTTTCCGGAGGAACTCATGGATTTGTGGTTGGACATATTTCTCCTGAAGCCTATGAAGGGGGCCCTTTAGCATTTATTAAGAACGGTGAT
>CACDOC010000049.1 GCA_902554355.1 uncultured SAR86 cluster bacterium
TTAATTTCAGGCTTAATATTAAGCTTCGCTGGATTTGATAATCCTGATCTTGCAGGAGAATTGTATGGAGGAGAGGTAATCAATAGGTTTGCTGTTATTCATCTTATAATTGGCATGACGTTACCCTTTATATCAACTTTGCTTGTTTTAATGTATGACATTGACAGAGGAAAACACAATACTCATATATCTGACTTAGGTTATGTTGAAGAAAAGTAATGTTCTTCTTTCCTTTTTCAGATGACAATCCAACAACAAACAGGCCTTACGTTTGCTATTCTATAATCGCAATTTGCGTTTTTATTTTTCTATGGCAAAGCTCTTTACCCACTAATTTAAGTAACGAAGCAGTTTATAATTTCGGTGTTGTACCTGCAGCTTTATTAGGCGATCAAGAAAGTTACATTTCCCCAACTCTTTCTATTTTTACATCTATGTTTATGCACGGGAGTTGGATGCATCTTATAGGTAATATGGTTTTTTTATGGATATTCGGTGACAACATTGAAGATAGCATGGGTAGAGGTAAGTTTTTGTTATTTTATTTATTGTCAGGAATTGGAGCAGCTCTTCTTCAAGCCATGATAGACCCTAGCTCTAGTATTCCAATGATTGGTGCAAGTGGGGCAATAGCAGGAGTATTAGGCGGATATCTTCTCCTTCATCCCAAGGCTAATGTAAATGTGCTTATGTGGATTATTATTTTTATTTCAGTTATTAGAGTGCCAGCATTTATTGTTTTAGGATTTTGGATAATAGGACAATTTTTTAATGCTTCTTTTGGTTCTGAAGGAGGCATTGCTTATTTTGCTCATATTGGTGGCTTTGTAGCCGGCATGTTGTTGATTCCCTTTTTTAAAAATCCACAAATACAATTGTTTCAAGAAGCTCATTCCAAAGCCTTTGAGTCATCTAACTTTGATTTTAATAACTTAAGGTCAGGAAAAAGCAGTGATAATTTTATGCAAGATTTTATCGACATAGCCGATAAAAAAGACAAGAATTAAGGTATGAAGTATATAGGTATATTTATTGGAGCAATTGTATTAGTTACAGGAATATATGTTACAGGTGTCTACCTTAATTTTTATGGAGAACTTGAAGAACCAGGTGTCTCCGTAGATTCTGAACTACCTAAACAATTAGTTCAGAATAAACTTAGAGCCCAAGAGCCTTTCGGTAAAACAAAACAAATTTTGTTTGGCGATACTCATGTACACACTACTTATTCTACTGATGCGTTCTTTTGGAGTTTACCAATTATGAATGGAGAAGGACCTCATCCTATTTCTGATGCTTGTGATTTCGCCAGGTTCTGCGCTAATTTAGATTTTTGGGTAAGCACAGATCATGCAGAAGCTTTAACGCCAAGAAAATGGAAGTCTATAAAAGAAGCTGTAAGGAATTGCAATGCTCCAACAGATGCGAAAGATCCTGATCTTGTAACTTTCTTGGGATATGAATGGACACAAGTTGGAACGACTGCTGAAACCCATTATGGACATAAAAATGTCATGTTTCTTGGTATTGAAGAAGGTAAATCTCCCAAAAGACCTATTGGTGCAGGTGGAGTTGCAACGAATGGAATGCGAAATACTCTTCCAGGACAGGCAACTATGTTGAGGCCTGCAGCTTTTTTAGATTTTGAAAATAGGCATAGATACTTTAATTTCATTAGTTTTGCACAAGAGCTCCAAGGCGGTGTGTTTTGCGAAGAAGGCGTTAGTTCTGATTTACTTGATGAAAATTGTTACGAATCTGCTGATACTCCTCAAGACTTATTTAGAAAATTAAATGAGCTCAATTTACCAGCAATTGTCATACCTCATGGAAATACTTGGGGTTTTTATAGCCCTCCTGCTATTACACTTGATAAGCAATTAGAGTCAGACTTTAACGATGAAAACCTTCAAATACTCTTTGAAGTGATGTCTGGGCATGGAAATTCTGAAGAATACAGATCTTGGAGAGCTGTGGTTCAAGATGAAGATGGGAGCCTTATGTGTCCCGAACCAACAAAGAACTACTTGCCAAGTTGTTGGAGAGCAGGAGAAATTATTTATGAAAGATGTATCAGTGAAGGTTTAGATGATAAAACATGTTTATTTCGAGCAGAAGAGGCAAGAGATAATTATGCTGTAATGGGAGTGGCTGGTCATTTAACTATCCCAGGAGTTGAGATAGAGGACTGGCTAGATTCAGGTCAATGCAGAGATTGCTTCATTCCTTCTTTTAATTATAGACCTGGTGGATCTGCACAATACGGAATGGCCATATCTAATTTTGATGAAGAAAATCCGAAAAGATTCAATTTTGGATTTATAGCTTCTAGTGATAACCATAGAGCTAGACCTGGAACAGGATATAAAGAGATAGATAGATTTGTTACCACTGAAGCAAATGGACCTTCTTCTGAATTTGTTGCTGACACTTTGTACCCGAAAGATGAAGTTAAATCAGAATCAATAGATTTGAGGGAAGGTGAATTACTGGGTTTAAGAGCTGGTTTTGGAGCTTTTGAAGCTGAAAGGGAAGCTTCTTTCTTTTCCACGGGAGGTTTGGCTGCTGTTCATTCTTCCGGCAGGGATAGGAATTCTATTTGGAAAGGTTTACAAAGAAAGGAAACCTACGGTACTAGTGGAGATAGGATTTTACTTTGGTTTGATTTAGTTTCTGAGGATTCAGTTGTACCTATGGGTGGGAATACTGAAACTTCCAATAATCCAGTTTTCAGAGCTAAAGCTGTAGGAGCTTTTAAACAAAAAGAAGGTTGCCCGGACTATTCTTCGACAAACATTAGTGATCAAGAGATAGAGAGAATTTGTAAGAATGAGTGTTACAACCCGTCAGATGAAAGAAAAATAATTAGCCGGATAGAAGTTATAAAGGTTACTCCTCAGACATATGAAGGAGAAAACGTTGATAACCTAATTTCAGACCCTTGGAGAGTTTTTGCTTGTGAACCAAGCCAACAAGGTTGCGAGGTAGAATTTTCTGATGAAGAATTTAATAGTGATGCAAGGGACGCTAGTTATTATGTTAGAGCTATACAAGAGCCATCACCAGCCGTGAATGCTGGTAATTTAAGATGCACTTATGACGATGAAGGTAATTGTGTAGAAGTGAATATCTGTTATGGAGATAATAGAACGTCTAGAGACGATGATTGTTTAGTTATGTCTGAAGAAAGGGCTTGGTCTTCGCCCATTTATTTAAACTACTATAATCTTTAGCATTTAACATATAAGATTATTCCCTTAAGTATATTCATCGAAACGATTAAAAGTAACAGTCATGGAAGAGAACCAATCCAAGCCAAGTATAAATTTTAGAACCAAATTCTATTATGGCTTTGGATCCATTTCTTTCGGTATTAAAAATAATGGATTTAGTTACTTTGTTCTTTTTGTTTATAGTTCGGTTTTAGGTCTTCCTGCCTGGATGGCTGGTTTAGCATTAAATTTAGTTCTAGTAGCGGACGCTATAACTGATCCATTGGTTGGTTATTATTCTGATAGAACAAGATCAAGATGGGGGAGGAGACACCCTTTTATGTACGCTGCTGCTCTTCCGGTAGCCATTACTTATTATTTTTTGTGGACTCCACCTGACTCATTAACTGACTGGCAGTTATTTTCTTATTTACTTGTTTGCGCGATAGTCATAAGAGTTTTTATAACCTTTTATGAAGTTCCTTCCGTATCACTAGGACCTGAGTTAACAGACAATTATGTTGAAAGGACATCTCTTATGTCTTTTAGATATTTCTTTGGTTGGTTTGGAGGTTTAACCACTTACAACTTAGTTTGGTTCTGGTTTGGACCGAATAATGTAACTCAGACTTACGCTGACGGAAGATTTAATCCCGAGGCTTGGTCAGAATATGGTTTAGTAGCTGCAATATTAATTTTTATTGGAATAGTTGTAACAAGTGTAGGCACCCATAAGCATATACCTGATTTAATTGAACCTCCTGAAAGAAAAAATACAGGATTAAAAGTAGTTTTAAAAGAAGTAAGCGAAACCCTTTTAACTAATCGATCTTACATGTTTCTATTCGTATCAGGACTTTTAGCAGCTTTAGCTGGCGGTATAGAAGCTGCATTTGCTGTATATTTTGATAGTTATTTTTGGGATTTAAGCCTTGATGAGATGTTAACTAGAGGATTATGCCTTTATTTGTCTCCTATATTTGCAATTATTTTGGCCCCAATTTTTACAGATAAGTTTGGGAAAAAGAATACCGTAATGTCTTTGTGGGCGTTCCAAATTTTCTTCGCCGCCTTACCCTTTGCATTAAGGTATTGTGATCTAACATATGGTACGTCTTTGTTCCCTGCAAATGACAGTCCT
>CACDOC010000050.1 GCA_902554355.1 uncultured SAR86 cluster bacterium
ACTTCAATAGATAAACCTGTGATAACCGCAATAAATGGCATAGCTGCTGGTGGAGGAGTAGGACTTGCTCTTTCTGGAGATATAGTTGTTGCTTCAGAATCTGCTAAATTTAAATTAGTCTTTGGGCCAAATTTAGGCATTATTCCTGATGTAGGAGCATCTTGGTTTGTACCTAACCTCGTGGGCAGAGCAAGAGCAAATGGAATGGGTTTATTAGGTGATGATGTTTCTGCCAAGCAGGCCAAAGAATGGGGTTTGATTTGGGATTACTATCCAGATGATCAGCTAATGAGTGAAGCACACAAATTAGCAGATAGGCTTGCAGATGGAGCAATTAAAGGTCTTAAAGAAGTTTCTAAGGCACACTTCAAGGCGCTTTCTGGATCTCTCGATGAACAACTAGATTACGAAAGAGATACCCAAAGAGTTTTACTAGATAGAGAAGAGTTTAAAGAAGGTGTTACCGCCTTTTTAGGAAAAAGAAAACCAAATTTTAGAGATATTAAATAATAGACGATATCTTTTTAATTTAATAAATAAATATTGAGGAAGTTATGAAAATCTTAAGAACAAAGAAATTTAGAATCTTAGTCGCATTAATAGGAATAGCATTTTTATCTATTGCATGTAGTGGAAATGATGACACAACAGATGGATCAATAAACCCTGTTTCAGGCTCTACTAATATAGGCTTAATAGATGATGCAAGAATCTTAGAAGCTGAAAGTGAACCTGGAAATTGGCTTGCACATGGAAGAACTTACGAAGAGCAGAGATTTTCCCCTTTAAGTCAAATTAACAAAGAAACTGTTTCAGATCTTGGATTGGTTTGGTCTAAAGATATGGGAACGAATAGAGCATTAGAAGCCACTCCTATTGTGGTTGATGGAATTATGTTTTTTACAAGCACTTGGAGTAGAGTCTATGCTGTTGATGCTCTTACTGGAGAAACTATATGGACATTTGATCCTAAAGTGCCGGGAGAATGGGCGAGAAAAGCTTGTTGCGATATAGTAAATAGAGGTGTAGCTGTATATAACGGTAAAGTTTATTCAGCAACCTTGGATGGAAGGTTATTTTCTTTAAACGCTGAAACGGGAGAGGTTGTCTGGGAAGTAGACACCATTATTGATCGAACTAGATCCTATACTATTACTGGTGCTCCTAGAGTTGCAAAAGGCAAAGTATATATTGGTAACGGAGGGGCAGAATACGGTGTTAGAGGTTATGTAACAGCCTATGACACTGAAACAGGAGATCAGGTATGGCGTTTCTTTACGGTCCCTGGTAATCCTGATTTAGGTTTTGAAGACCCTGCCATGGAAATGGCAGCAGAAACATGGAAAGGAACCGATTGGTGGGAGTTTGGTGGCGGAGGAACAGTTTGGAATTCAATTGTTTACGATCCTGACTTCAACAATGTTTACCTTGGTGTAGGCAATGGTTCTCCCTGGACAAGAGAGATAAGATCTCCTGGTGGTGGAGATAACCTATTTCTTGCTTCCATCGTAGCTTTAGATGCAGATACAGGAGTATATAAATGGCATTACCAAACAACTCCAGAAGATAATTGGGATTACACAGCCGTACAAGACATGGCTCTAGCTGACATGAATATTGATGGAGAAATGAAGAAAGTTCTTCTGCAAGCTCCTAAGAATGGTTTCTTTTATGTCATAGACAGGACAAATGGAAAGGTCCTTAGAGCGCATCCTTTTGCAGCAGTAACTTGGGCTACACATGTAGACCTAGAAACAGGAAGACCTGTTGAAAACCCTGAAGTGGATTATTCAGATAGTGGGGCTTGGGTTTTACCAGGACCTTTGGGTGCTCATAACTGGCAAGCCATGTCTATAGATTTAGATGCTGGCCTTGCTTACATTCCCACTCAAGAAAATCCTTTCTTTTATGCTATACAAGAAGATTATAAAAAGACTGGGGTCTATAAAAGAAACCCTGGAGGCTGGAATATGGGCATAGAAATGAGCTCTCTAGCCCAAAATATTCTGAATAATCTAGAATCTCAACCAAAGCCAGGTGGCTTTTTAAAAGCATTTGATCCATTAACTGGTGAAACAAAATGGTCGGTACCAATTCCTCATTATTGGAATGGAGGCGTCTTAGCTACTGCAGGTGGGCTCGTATTTCAAGGTGATGCTTTGGGTATGTTCTCTGCATATGATAAGGAAACAGGAGATAGACTATGGGAATTCAATACCTATACATCAATGTTAGCGCCTCCTATAAGCTTTGAGATTGATGGCGAACAATACGTATCGATTCTTACTGGATCAGGGGGTGGAGATCTTTTTGGAGGAGAACCACTTCCACCAATAGAGATTCAAGCATCTCTTACCTACAATAATTTTGGTAGATTGCTTGTCTTCAAGCTTGGAGGTAACAAAACCCTTCCTATTCCAAATGTAAGGGATAACACCATACCTGAACAAAAACTACTTAATGCTAGTGTAGAAGAAATTAGGAATGGTGAAAGTAATTACAATCAATACTGTGCCGTTTGCCATGGATTTGTAGTTAAATCGGCAGGAGGAATTCCTGATCTAAGAAAAATGTCAGCTGGAGTGCATGATGCTTTCAATCAAATCGTACTAGAAGGATTACTTGCTAGTAATGGAATGGCTTCTTTTTCCGATGTTTTAACAGAACAAGAAGTAGAAAACATTCACCATTATGTAAAAGCTAGAGCCCATGAAGATAGAGAGGTTGCCTTAGGAAACATGGAAGCACCTCAATACACCTGGTTCGGTGTTGAAGAAGAATAATTCTAAATCTTCTTTTTAGCAGGTAATTTTGGAGGGGGGACCTCAACGAACTCGAATGAAGGTCTACCCTCCTCTAGCTCACCATCTTCTGATTTGTACTGGTTAGCTTTATTACCTTCATTCTCCTTATCTAAGACTCCGTAAGTCTTTGTTCCATTTAATTGTTCACCTTCTTTTAACTTATGAAGTGCAGCCTGTGCCACTTTGTGGTTTTCTTCACTCCAATTAAGCTTATATGACCTGGGTACTCCGTAAGCGGTATTGACTTCATTTAGCTTTCTTATCCATAAATACAAACCCCCTTCCTTTCTATCTCCTTTGCTTGGTTCTTGAATAACAACCCAGCTAATCCTAAATTTATCTGGTAAATCTTCTGTTGAAGGCCATCCAAGAATATTTATATAACTATTCCAACTCGCAAAATAAAAAGAAGCTACCACAAAGACCCCCGTAAGTTTTACTTTCCTATTAAAAGGAGTAAAAAAACAAAAAAGTAACAATAAACTAGCTATTAAGAGGTAAGAAAGGATTAGGAAAAGACGTTCTTCTAACATCTTTATTTAGAACTATTTAAGGCTTTAGTTAAAAGCCTTTTGGGCATCTGATTAAGGCTTTTTATATTTTTTTCCCCGTCAACTAAAAATCTTAAGGCTGTGATCTCATCACCAACACCATTTAAAAAATGCTCTCCATAATAAATTAATTCAACCGTTGGATTTAGTTTCTCAACCTTAACCATAACAGGTAGTGGATCTTTAAAATTCGATTTGTAGTGTAGTAGATTTATTACGTATTCACCTGACTGGAGGCCTCTAACGGTAACGGTTTCCTGATTGATGGGGTTAGAAATAACTTCTCCGCTTACATTAATATTATCTGCCAGATTACCCCTATCATCCCTATCAAGGTGCATTAATCCTGAGTCACGATTATGATACCAAACCAGACCTCCTTGAGGATCTTCCACTACAGCGTCAACATCGTCAGGATGCTGATCAGGCCATTGAACAGATATAAGGACTTCAGCCTTTGTATCTATATTGCCGGATTCATCTGAACTATTAATTAACATAAAAGCAATTGCAAACATAAAAGCAAAACCTAGAAGAGCATTAAAAAGGAGGTCAGTAAAGACATCCTGCTCTTCATATTTTTGATAGATCTTATTTTTCATCTATAAATTTAGAAGCTAAATAATTTATGGTGTGACTAAGGTCAGAATCCAATAAAAAGTACTGAAACTTTAGAAGCATACTGGTAACTAGACCAGTTAAAGTAGTATATAAAGCAACTGCCATACCTCCACTCATTGTGCCTAATAGTTTTTGCAAGATTTGCGGATCAAAGTCTTTTATTTCACC
>CACDOC010000051.1 GCA_902554355.1 uncultured SAR86 cluster bacterium
TTTGATTGGTGACATGGCTGGAGTTCCTGTACCACTTGCTCCAGTAGAACATCCTTTATTGTTTTTTGGTCCACTTCCTGAAATACAAGAAACAGAAGAATTTCTTGTTTATCCTTTGTTGCGCGATCAAGGTAATTCCGCTTATGTAAGAGATACGGGCAGACTTCATGGAGGCATGCTCGAATGGGGATTCTATGAAGACAAAGAACCTAGATTGGTTGACCCAGAGGACATAGGCAATCCTGAGAAGACAATGACTTCTGATTCAATGAGACATCTTGATCTTGAAGAAATTGCAGAACCTCTAGAAAAAGCTTTCGAAACAACTCCCATCCTTAATGAATTAGGTTGGGATGAAAGAAGTTCTTTTAATGGATTGTTGTCCGTAACTTCTGATGCTGGCTCACTAATAGGTGAGAGCCCAGAAGTAAGAGGCTTTTGGTTATGTGAAGCCGTTTGGGTTAAAGACGGTCCTGGGTGCGCAAGATTATGTGCTGAATGGATAATTAATGGTAAGACACCGATGGACATACATTCTTTTGACATCGCAAGATTCTATCCCGCGCAAAAAGAAAAAGAATTTGTTAAAACAAGATCTTTTGAAAATGCACAAACTATTTACACTCCTGCTGTTCATCCTAGAGAACCCTACATTAGCCACAGAGAGCTATTTGTAAGCCCTTTTTATTCAAGAGAAAAAGAACTTGGAGGTTACTTTGATAATGAAATTGGTGGCTGGGAACGTGCCCTTGCTTACGATAGTAATCAACAAAAATTAGACAAGTATCTAAAAGAAGTGCCTGTTCGCGAAAATGAATGGGATAGACGTCATGTTCCTTACGAAATAGCCAATGCTGAACACTTAGCCATGAGTGAATCAGCGGGAATGATCAATCTATCACACTTTGCAATTATGGATATTCAAGGCCCTGATGCTGAACGCATGCTGGAATACCTCTCAGTTGCTAAGGTTGGAGGTGACACGCCTCAAGATAAAATAATCTACACTAATTTTTTAGACGGAGACGGAGGTGTTGAAGCGGATTTGACTATCGCTCGTTTAGGCAAAGACTGTTATCGTGTAATCACAGGTGGCGCAGACGGTAACCGAGATTGGGTAACTTTGAGGAACTATAGAGACGATATGGGACTCAATGCAGATATTAATATACGAACACATGATATCTCTACATTAGGATTGTGGGGACCTACTGCCAAAGATGCCCTCGGACACTTTGTTGATCCTAGTGAAATAAGCATTGAAAATTTTCCTTTTGTAGGAACAAAAAATTTAACTCTTAATTTATCTGGTGGAAAAAAGGTAGACGTTTGGGCAGCACGTATATCTTACGTAGGCGAGAGCGGCTGGGAATTGTATTTAAACAATGATGCTGAAGAGGGTCTTGCGTTATACGACTCTTTGCTTGGGGTTGGAGTTGTTCCGGTAGGTATTGAAACTTACGCTAATAGTAGACGTCTTGAAAAAAGTTTTAGACTTCAAGGTGCAGATCTAGAGACGGAATATAATGCTTGTGAATCTGCCGTAGAAAGACCTAAGGTAAAAGAAGCTGATTTCCATGGTAAAGAAGCGCACCTTACTCATCGAGAAGAAGAAGCCTGCGCAATTTTATGCACCATGACACTAGATAATTTAGATATCTCTGGTAATGGTTTGCGCTATCCAGTAGGGATCTCACCGATAATAGATCCCGAAACAGGCGAAGTTCCAGTGGACAACAAAGGTCGTAGGTCTTACAGCACTAGCATGTCTTATTGTCCATCAATTAAAAAACATGTAGTTATGGGCTATCTGCCTAAAGCAATAGCCAAGAAAGGCAAGGCACTTTCATTGGAGTACTTCAATGAAGATGGTGATGGTATTTATCCCATGACCGTACAGATTGTTGGTAAGGGATCTCTTTATGATCCTGAAAATAAAAAAGTTCGTTGTTAAACGATTTAAAAATATAATAACAAAAGGGGAGAAATCAAAAATGAAAAAACATCCAAATCATCCAAGTGTGGATCAAAGCGATCGAATAGTTCCTTATAACCTTAGGCAGAGCGGTAGAACTCCTACCGAGTTATTAATTTCAACAAGAGTTAGGAAATCGCCTTTTTGGCACCTATCTCATGAAGCTGGTTGCTGGAGAGCAACAATTTACAACCGTATTTATCACCCCAGAGGTTACGTAAAGCCTGAAGATGGTGGAGCTATGGTCGAATACGACGCATTGGTTAATCGTGTAACAATGTGGAACGTTGCTGTTGAGAGACAAATAAGAGTAAAAGGCCCAGATGCTGAGGCTTTTACAAATTACGTTATTACTCGTGATGCTACTAAAATCGAACCTGGTAATGGTAAATACGCTATTTTATGCAATGAAAAAGGAGGGGTTCTTAATGACCCTGTTTTACTCAGACTGGCTGAAGATGAATTCTGGTTTTCTCTTTCTGATTCAGATCTTATGCTCTGGTTGCAAGGTGTAAATATTTCTAAAAAATATGATGTAACTATTGACGAGATAGATGTTTGTCCTGTTCAAATACAAGGACCTCTATCTGAAGATCTTATGGCTAAACTAGCTGGTGAGGAGCTTAGAGAGATTCCTTATTATGGACTCATGGAAACTAACATAGAAGGAGCAGATGTAGTCATAAGCCAAACAGGCTTTACTGGAGAAAAGGGTTATGAAATTTATGTTCGTGATGCTCATGAAAATGCTGAGACTGTTTGGAATGCAGTGCTTGAAGCTGGCGAAGAATTTGGCCTAATGGTTATTGCTCCAGCTCATCATAGAAGAATTGCTGCAGGCATTTTATCCTGGGGTCAGGACTTAGATTTTGAAACATCTCCCTTTCAAGTAAATTTAAGTTACCAAGTACCTCGAAATAAAGAAGCCGATTATATTGGTAAAGAAGAGTTAGAAAGGCAACGTGCTGTTATTGATGGAGGAGACTTTCCTTTTAAAATGCGAATGGTTGGTTTGACTCTAGGCGGTAAAGAGATAACCGATTATGCACCAGATTTCTGGTTAATCGCTGATGCAGATGGAAATGATATGGGTTACATCACATCTCCTTGGTGGTCTCCAGAACTAAACACAAACATAGCACTTGGTTGGGTTCCTTGGACTTCGTCTGAAATAGGAACTAAGCTACAAGTTAGGTTGCCAGATGAATACTCAGAGTCACCTGGAGTAGCTGTAGAAGCTGAAGTTGTTGAAGTGCCATTTAGAGAGTCAGTTAATCCTAATAAACGAGAAGTCCAAAAAGCGAAAGGACTGGATTACGCAGACTAAAAAGTTATTAGGTCGGTCCGATTCGGACCGACCTTTTTGACATTGAATTCAGGTTTTAAGGTATTTTATTAAGTACAATACTTTTACTGTCCGATTCATATTTTTTCACCATTCTTTAATTTTTTGGAACATAATTAAATTGTGGATCATATTAAAGACTTAGTAATATTAATTACAGCTGGTGCATCTGGTATTGGTTCTGAAATAGCACGAATTCTTTCGCAAGCCGATGCTAAAGTGATTATTTGTGATAATGATCAAGAAGCTATAGATAAGTTCTCTAAAAATAACTCCACGATAACTACCTTTAATACAGATGTATCAAATGAAGAGCAAGTAACTTTATTATTTACAGAGTTAAAAGAACAATTTGGAGGAATTAATTGCCTTATCAATAATGCAGGTATTTCTGGACCTTCAGCTAAACTTGAAGATACTAACTTTGAAGAATGGCAAAACACATTGAATGTAAATTTAAATGGCTCATTTCTCTGCACAAAATCGTCAATTCCTCTTTTTAGATCTGCAGGAGGTGGATCTATTATAAATATAGGATCAACTTCATCAATTTTGGGCACCCCTCTACGTTCCTCTTATTCTGCTACGAAATGGGGACTAATAGGTCTTACTAAGACTTGGGCTATGGAATATGGGATGGAAAATATTCGTATAAATACTATTTGTCCTGGTTCGGTAAATGGTGAAAGGATAGAACAAGTTATAGATCGTGAGTCAAAATACAGAAATGTAAACCCTGAAGAAATTAGGGCAGCCTATTTGAACCAAACATCTATGCAAGTTTTTATT
>CACDOC010000052.1 GCA_902554355.1 uncultured SAR86 cluster bacterium
AGTTATAAAGGAAACAGGCGCAGAAGGCCCTCAAGATATGGGCAAAGTTATGGGTTCTTTGAAACAAAGAATACAAGGCAATGCTGATATGGGGTTGGTCAGTAAGATAGTAAAAGAAACCCTTACAGCCTAATCTGTATTTAGATATCTATTTCTTAACATTAAAGATCTAGTATTTGGAGACATCAATTTTCCTGAAATATAGATCTGTTCTGGGAAAGACGTTACCTCTAAAGGGTCTGCATCCCAAACAATTAAATCTGCATGAAATCCTATTATTAAGCTACCTCTATTAGGAATTTTAAAGGTATCTGAAACATTCTTAGTCAAAGCATTAATAGCTTCATGCCAAGGCAGTCCATAAGAAACGGCTATTCCAGCTCCTTGACGACTTAAATAAGCGTTATGAGTTTCCCACTCGTCATAAGAAACAAGTTAGTCGAAGGCCTTAAAGATAGCACAATATATTTTCCACCCCTTGAGCGCTGTACTGATAACGGAGCAATGGTTGCTTTTGCTGGAAGTTTTTATTTAAGCAATAATAATCACAATAAAAATGATCAAGTCAGGCCTAAGTGGCCATTATCAGAATTATGATATGGATAAAGTACTTATAAAGAATCTTCAAGTGGAAACAATTATTGGCATCTTTAATTGGGAGAGGGAAGTTAGACAAGTTGTTTCAATCGATCTTGAAATGGAATTTGATAATAAAGTAGCAGCTAAATCCGATGACATTGAGGATGCTCTTGATTATAAGAAGATAGGCAAAAGAGTATCTAGCTACGTAGAGAGATCTAAATTTAAATTAGTTGAAAGACTGGCTGAACAAATAGCAAAACTAGTCTTAAAGGAGTTTCCTGTTTCTAGTTTGACGATTTCAGTAACTAAACCTGGTGCCTTACGAGGCTCAGAATCAGTTGGTATCTCAATAACTAGACCCTAATGCAACAAGTATTTGTAAGTATTGGCAGCAATATAGATCCTAGGAACAATATAGAAGAAGCTAGGATTATTTTGGGCAATCTCTTTGACTGCACCTTTTCTGGATTGTATGAAACTAGAGCAGAGGGTTTTGAGGGAAACGATTTCATTAACTCTGTTGTTGGGTTTGAAACTGATTTGCAACTTATAGAACTGAGAGACAAGCTTAAGCAGATCGAAAAAAAGATGGGTAGGACAGATATTCAGAAAGGCATGTCAGATCGAATCATTGACTTAGATATAATTCTTTACGGAGATCAGGTTATTGAAGATGACAATTTTGATATACCTAGTAAAGATATAGAAAATTATCTTTTTGTTTTAGAGCCTTTGGCTGAAATAGCTGGGGCACGTCATCATCCGATTTTAAACAATACTTATTCTGAAATGTTGATAGATTTGAAGGCAAACTAGATATTTTCTCCTAGTGCTCTAGCTCTTTCAGTAACCGATTCTTCATCCTCTTTAAGGTGTTTAACAGCCATGAAAAGAGTTATACAAGGTATTAGTAAGACTAATAGGATTATCGCCATGGAAGTTTGCATAGCATCACCTGCAATATAACCTTGAGAGTCTATAAAGAAGTCAGTAATTCTTCCTAAAGTATAAGGCCCTAACGCTAGTCCAATCATACTAAGGGTCAAAATAAAGAACGCGCCTGACATTGCCCTCATTCTTGGTAGAACTAGATTAGTAACCGTAGTTGCAGCACAACCCACATATACAGAACTGCCTATGTGGTAAATAAAGTTGAATACTATAGATACATTTTTAGATTCTGTATAAATCATACCTAAACATCCAAGAGCAGTTACTACTATGCCTCCAGCGAAGATTACATATAATCTTCCACCTACATACTTTTCTTTCAGTTTATCTCCAAAATAACCCCCTCCAATTACTCCTATGAATGACCCAACAGCAGTCACTAAGCCAATAAAAGTGCCAATCTCTAAGGCGGTCATTCCATGATAGTTAATATAGAAAGGTGGAGTAAATGCCGAATATGCGTATCCAACAAAAGGAATGCATGGAAAAGATATAAAGGAATAGACTATAGCCTTACTTCTAAACATAAGATTAAAAGCCACAGGATCTCTAGCGCTTAAGCTTTGTATCCATGTACAAACTAAATAAGCACCGATTCCCCAAGCCACCCATTGTAAGAAGTCTCCTGTCAATTGGTATAGTCCAAAGCAAACAATGAAGATAGTAGAGGCAATTAATAAATTAATTAATAGAGTCTTCGATAAGTCTTTTCTGCCTATAAAAGATAAAGGTGTTAGCCCGATGAATTCTTTGAATGTGTCTTTAAAAGGCTCTTTGCTAGGTTCAGTTACTATCCCTTCGCTCATACCCCTTATTGGTTCTTTTATAAAAGTAAATGTAATTAAAGAGAGTAAAATTCCAGGAAGACCAACTCCCATGAAAGCCGCTTGCCATCCTTTCAATCCAAAAGGGGCTATAGTTGGGTCTGGATAGGCTGTGTTCCAAGTATCTAGAATCCAACCACCTAGAAATAATCCAATCGCAGCACCTATATATAGACCACTAGAATATATTGATAAAACAGTTGCTCTTACTTTAGGAGAGAAATAATCAGATAGAAGAGAATAGGCAGAAGGAGTTGCAGTAGATTCTCCTATCCCCACTCCAAATCTATAGATGGATAAACTTAGGAAAGACTTTGCAGTACCTGAGAGGGCAGTCATTAAACTCCAGAAAGCTAATCCAATACTAATTAGATTTTTTCTATTCCAAGAGTCAGCTAATTTACCCATGGGTATGCCTACTACGGAATAGAACACACCAAATGCTGTTCCAAACAAGAAACCTATATCACTATTCGATATTCCTAAATCGGCTTTTATATCTTCAGCAAGAATTGAAATAATTTGCCTATCTACAAAATTAAAAATATAAACAATAACTAAGAGGCCTAGAGCAATTTTTGCGTGACGTCCACCTACAACAGAATTTTCTTTATCTGACATAAATTACTCTTTGTTACTTTAATTGAATTAAGATTCTATTTTTGCAGTAGCATTTCCTGTTATCACAGCAACGTCATTTTGATTAGTTGTTTCAATCTGAAGATCAACTACTTTTTCACCGTCTTGTTCTCTTATATCAATAATTGTTGCTGTACTTTTTAGGGTGTCTCCAGGCCAAACTTGATTCGTAAATCTTACGCCATACTTTTTTAATGCTCCATCGCCTACATAATTGGTTAGCATAGTTCCTGTTAGACCCATTGAAAGCATTCCGTGGGCAAAAACACTTGGATAGCCAGCAACTTGAGTCGTGAATATCTCATCGGTATGTAGAGGGTTGTAGTCTCCCGATGCGCCTGCGTATTGAACTATTTGTGTTCTTTTAAGGTCTTCAACTAAGGTAGCAGTATGTGTATCACCAATTTTAATCTCACTTTCTTTTAACATATTTGTCTCCTTAACTATCTACAGCTCTTTCGGTTTGTACGCCAACTCCGGTTGCGGTAATTACTAAATCACCATCTTGGTTCCGATATTCAGTCACACTTTCACTAAACTTAAGCTTGCCAGCTCTTTTGCTTTCTTTTTCCCAAGTATTTCCAGGTTTCGTTGTAGCACTTAAAACATCACCAGCTTTTACCGGAAGATGATATTCAAAATGTTGCTCAGCATGAAGACCCATGGCTGCTCCACCTCCACCGCCTTCTCCAGAA
>CACDOC010000053.1 GCA_902554355.1 uncultured SAR86 cluster bacterium
CAGGAAGTTGAGTAGCTAATTTTGCACCCTCTTCAGCGATGATTGCATAATCTTCAGCTGTGCCATGAGCCATTTCAGTAAATGTAGCTTGTTTTGACATAAAAAATCCCCCTTAATCATTTAAATTATGCCAGTTATGGCAAATTTTTGCATTCTCAAACCTTATTTTAACCAATTATCAATACTTTTATTCTCTGGGTCTATTAATACGCCTGGATTCATTATTCCATTAGGGTCAACCTTATACTTTGCAGCTGTTAAGATTTCTTTGAATAAATCTGGTCTTTGATTATCGTAACCATTAGGGCGGTGATCTCGACCTACTGCGTGGTGGTGAGTAACGGTACCTCCTTTGGAGATACATATTTCATTAGTTGCTAACTTAATTTTGGAAGGCTTAGCAAAAGCAGCAAAAGTAAAATAAGGAGCCAATCCATCTGGGTAACTATGGGTAATACGACAAGTTACCAAACAAGGTTTACCTGAAACCTCTTCGATAGTTTTTGAAATATCATGTTTTATGTCCTCTATAAATGAGTTTGCCCTTTCCCAAGTTATTGAAGTTTCAAAAGTATCTTGAATTATTCCTCGTCTCGTGAAGCTTTCTCTAAAATAAGGTGCTTTAATAAAACTACTTCTCCAATTTCCAGATGATCCAGTTCTATGCGCGTCTTTCTTTTTAGTATCCGGCTCTTCGAATATTCCATTATTTTCAGAACAAATTTCTAAAGCTCTTTTTAAAGAAGCTGTTTTATCATGGTCTGCAGATTCAAAGGCCAAGATAAGAATGTGCTTCGATCCATCACCTGCCCCATTCATTACAGCTTCATTACTATCAAGTAATCTGCAGTTAGCAGGAAATAATCCTGATTGACTTACCTGTCTTAAAGCGTTTAAAGCATCTTTATAATCTGAAAATTCAACGCTACTTGATGCTCTAAAAGTAGGTCGGTCTTGCAGCCTCATTGAAGCTTCAGTTATTACTCCCAAAATTCCTTCAGATCCTATAGTCAATCTATCAGGACTAGGTCCAGCACCTGACCCTGGTAACCTTCTGCTCTCTAAAATACCCGACGGTGTTACCATCCTAGTGGATTCAACAAAATCATCTATGTGTGTGTACAAAGTTGCATAGTGGCCACCTGAACGCGTAGCTATCCAACCTCCTAAAGTTGAGAATTCAAAACTTTGAGGATAATGCCTCATAGTTAGATTCTCTTTCTTTAAATTGGACTCCAAATCAGGACCTAGAATACCTGCCTGTATTCTTGCACTTCTACTTTCTCTATCGATTTCTATAATTTTGTTTAAGTTTCTTAAATCTAAAGAAATTACTCCTTCGTAAGAATCACCTACTTGAGTTTCAACGCCCCCACATACACTTGAGCCACCTCCATAAGGAATCACTGCAACATTATTTTCATCACACCAATCCATAACGCTAATAAGTTCATCTTCAGTATCAGGAAAAGCTACTAAGTCTGGAGGTGAAGAGAAATCTTGCAATAAAGATCTTGCGGCATCAGGAAATGATTTTCCGTAGGTATGATTAAGCCTTTCCTCTTTATCATCAGACATGATCTTTGTAAGAGTTGATGGGGCTACTACATTTGGTTTAGGTAGATCTATTTCTTTAGCCTTTGGTATAGGCAGTGTTTCAAAATCATCTAATTGGAAGGTCTTAGCTATTCTAGAATCTATACTCTTTTCTTCCTCCGCAGAAAGTATTTCATCTTCATAACCCCAACCCCAGAATTTTCTTTTTCTCACAAATCCCCCCTGTATCAATATATTTTCATCTTATATTGCATCTTAGTAAACAGTAAAGATGAAGTGGTGATAGAATGCATTTTTTTGATAAGGAATTATGGCAAAGAAATACGAAAACTTCTCAGTGGGCGAAAATCTAAGTAAAGAAAATGAAGGTTATTCGGCTTGGACAAATGATTTACTGAGAAAACTTGTCGCAGGCAAAACAGTTATTAAGCCCGGGGGATCAACTGGAGGACATAGATTAATAGAGAATGAAGTAGTTTATGTTTTTCTATCAGGTATAGGTCAAATGGAAGTCATCGAATACGCTAACCACGAAGCGGGTCATGGCACTAATCCAAGTTTTGGAATTGAACATAAAGCTGAACTTTCAATCGTTTCTGGAGACATTGTCCTAGCTGAAGAAGGAGACTACATTAAAGTAAAAAATAGTTCTAATCACGAACAGCTTACTTACTTAAGAATCTTTGATAGTGTAAGGAGCTAGGCAAAAAAATCCCCACACTAAGGCGGGGATTTCCGAAAAGCGTATCTCAACTACTTTTCAACTAACTGTTCTAAGACTGTTAGCCGGAACCGGGTTAACCCGTGTCAGAAGGCTACTCCTGTTGTTCCTGAATTAAAATAAATACTAATTTTGACCACCTCCTGTAAAGGGTAACAAAGAAACCGAACATCCAACCCCCCTCGTGTTAAATTGAATGCGGGACACCTATAGAAAGATTAACAATTTTTAATCCAATATTAAATACCTGTTTTGTATTTAATTTTCGTTTAAATCTAACCAACCTACCTCTTCTGAAGAAAGGTCTAAATGCAAGGCCTCTAGAGAACTTTCAGTCTCAAATATATTCCTAGCTCCGATCAAGGGGAATGTAGGAAATGATTGATTTAACACAAAAGCTAAAGAGATTTGAATTGGTTCAAGCCCTTTCTCCTTTGCCATCTGGAAACATCTTCTTCGTCTCTCAAGATTATCTTCATTAACCCAAACTCTATCTTGTTCTTCTTTATTCGGATCTGCTATATGCAATAAGCCTTGGAACTCTTGAGATTCAAGAAAGAACCCCCTTGCTTGGCTAGACCAAGGAAAAACGGCTATCTGATTCTCTTCAAGATAGTCTTTGTAATCTTCTTCAGAACAACTGAAACAACCCGGCCAAACAGGCTCTAACATTCTAGCTAAACTAAAATTATTGCTGAGCATTGAAAAAGGTATTTTATTGTTTGCATTTGCGTAATCGATAGCTTCTTTGAATCTAGATAAGGACCAATTTGAACCACCAAATATATTAATTAATCCCTCTTCCTTTAATTCATTTAATGCATCTATAAATTCACTTACCGGAACCTCAGTGTTATCTCTATGTAAGCAATATATATCCAAGTAATCCGTACTCATCCTGTCTAATGTTTCTTCTAACTGGGATCTAATCTTCTCTGGATAACAATCAGGTGTATGAGCTCCTTTGCCTAAGATAACTATCTCATCTCTCAGTCCTCTTGCATTAATCCATCTACCTAGATAGCCATCGCTTTTCCCATTGTTATAAATATAAGCCGTATCGAATACGTTTCCTCCATTAAGATAAAAATGATCAAACATCGCGAAAGCGTGATTACTGTCTGATTGATTATCACATCCAAAAACCAGTCTAGAGAGATCTTTTTCAATACCAGGTAAGTTGGATGTTGTTAAAGTCTTTCTTTCATTTTTTAAATTAACTTGAAATAAGGAACCTTGAGGGTTCTCTCCTTTGTCAGTCTCATAATAAACCCCAGAACCTTTTCTCCAACGATCAAGTGCAATCATATTCCCGTGAGAATCATTGT
>CACDOC010000054.1 GCA_902554355.1 uncultured SAR86 cluster bacterium
TTTTAAGATTTGACTGTCCAAAGGAAATTCATTAGATATTTGATCAGCTAAATCCTTAGAGTTTAGAGATAAGTCCTTAGCAAGTATCATCGCTATATTGCTTGCGTAATCTCCATGCTCCTTGTCTTTGTTTTCTTGCAACCTTATTTTGTAATCTGAATTACTAATGTCAGATTCTTTTAAGATGCTTTGGACAATTAATGTAAGTTGGTCAATTATTAGTTGCTGCATTACTAAACTCTACTTTCTTCCTTGATATTCACCATTTCTTGTATCAACAGTGATAGTTTCGCCTTCGGATATAAATAGAGGAACTTTCACGATTACACCGGTAGATAAGGTTGCCGGTTTAGTTCCTCCGGTCGCAGTATCTCCTTTGACTCCTGGATCAGTTTGAGTGACAACTAAATCTACAAAGTTCGGTGCAGCTACAGATATAGGTTTTTCATTCCAAAGCAATACCTTGCATATGTCTTCTTCCGTAATCCATTGGTCTAGTTCTCCAACCACTTCCGAAGAAATATCTATTTGTTCATAGTTTTCAGGATGCATAAAATACCAGGATTGACCATCGCTATATAGAAACTGCATATCGAGCTCTTCTATGTCAGCTGATTCAATTGATTCACCAACTTTACAGGTTTTTTCGCCTACTCTACCTGTTAAATAATTTCTAAATTTAATCTTGCTAAATGCTTGACCTTTGCCGGGCTTATTAAACTCTTCTTCAATGATTACGCAAGGATCATTATCAATAAGTATTTTTAGACCTACTCTAAAGTCGCTTGTGGAATAAGATACCAAGTTCTCTCCTATAGATTTTTTAGATTTATTAACTTTGATCCAAATTTTACAGTCTTATTAGTCGTCAAGGAATGTAAATCTAATTTAGAGGAATCATTAAATAAAAGTATAACGGTTGATCCCATTTTAAAATGAGCAAGCTCTTGTCCTCTCAAGGCTTGTTTCTTACCTTCTTCAGGTCCTTTATTCCATTCATCAATATAGTCTTTTCTGAATTTAGATCTAAAATCAGACCAAAACGGCACAACACTTCCAACAATGGAAGCACCTACTGATACCAAGAAGTATGAAAATAAACTGTTTTCAACTTTCATTACCGTTCTTTCATTTTTTATATATAGATTTGGAATATTATCTTGGGCTTTTTCATTAACACTAAATAGGGATTTTCCCATATGGCAAGTAGATGAAATATATCCTTCGTAAGGACAATGAATTCGGTGATAATCAGTTGGAGCTAAATAGATTGTAATGAAGTATTGTTTGACACTATTTTTATTGGTTACCTTTTCTCCAACTAGCTCTTCAACTGAATAACTATGCTTTTTTGCCTGAATCAACATATTATTTTCAACTAATCCATGATCAACAATCTTTCCATCAACTGGAGAAACAATACTTAGTTTTGAACTTTCTATTGGCCTCGTTTCCTTTTTTAATTTCCTAGTGAAGAAAGAGTTGTAAGTTGGAAATTGCTTGATATCTGAGATTAATGCTTCTTCAAGGTTGGGCCTATAAAGCCAAATAAAACACTTTATAAGGAGACTCTTTATTATTCTATTTTTTGAGCCAGCTAACCTGCCCATTAGCTTTGTCAAAATCAAGTGTGGAATAAAACTTTGCATTAATCGAACGTATATTGTAATTAATATTTATAAGTTAAGCGTGCTCGGTGCTTGTGAAATATTCCTTTTGTTCTCAGGAATAATAACTTTAAATAATAGAAATAACATAGTTATAGGCCCAATAATGCTCCAAAAGCCTCCCGTTGCACCTGTACTTAATAAGAACATTCCTAGAAATAAGATTAAATTGCCTAAATAATCAGGATGCAAAGCATGCCCTAAGAGCCTATTTAACGGATGCCTGACTTCAAATTCCGCTTCTTTATAAGATTTAAGAAGAACGAATAGCCCAAAAATACAAATTATTGATGAAAGTAAGTCCATAAAATAAAAAGAAGAGGGGCCAGAGAGAAAATTTAGAGAAATTATAGGACTAAAGCATACAATTTGAATCATCGAAATATAGGAAATTAGCAAGATAATTCTTTTAATTTGTTTATTTATTACTGCTTCTTTAAATTTATTCAAATAATGAGAAAGTAAAGCTATTTTTAGAGGTTTATTCAGACTTAAGCTTGCAAGTACCCAAAAACTTAAAAGAACATTCCCAAGAACTTGCCGAGTTGATAAATAAGCTACTTCGCTTACTTGCTGAATCGTCAGTGCTAACCAAGCACAAAGCAGTATTGGAAGGAAAAAAAATTTTATAAAAACTTTGGAGCTTTTTTTATTTACGCTTACAAAAAGCAAAACTAAATTACTTAAGAAGTTAAATAAAAGTAATATTAGGACAAATTGGGAAAGTGACATATTTTTAAAATTGTGTATTAATTTAATTAGCGTTGCATTGACCCATGATTCTCTCTATAGTTTACTATTTCGTAAACGGGGAGAGTAAAAAACAGTTGAAAATTATTGCTTTTTTGCTAGTTTGCGTTGAGAAATTAAAGAATTTTAAAGAAAATAGGAGATACGCTATGAAGCGTCTTTGTAAAATTGTTTTCCTTACGGCGGTGTTAATCAATCCCGCCTTCGTATTAACCGATCAAATTAAACCATTACTGGATGTTGCAGGAGATAGGCAGAAAGCCGAAAAAGCTTCTCAAGCCAAAATTGATCAGATGGACGAGCAAACATCAGTAATCATTAGCGAATTTAAGACTGTAAGTAAGCAGATAGAAGGTCTAAGGGTTTATAACGCTCAAATGAGATTCCAAATTCAGCGTCAAGAAGATCGGCTGAAGGAAATAGACAGAACTCTTAAAGAGGCTCAAATAATGCAGAGGCAGGTACCTCCTTTTACAAGGAGAATGCTAGCCGGAATCGAAAAATCTATTGAATTAGATATGCCTTTCCACTTAGCTGAAAGAAAAGAAAGGATAGCTTTTGCAAAAGCCGCTCTAGATAACCCTACAGTCTCTCCAGCTGAAGGTCTAAGACAAGTGTTAGAAGCCTTTAATGTTGAAGCAGAATATGGAAGAAAAATAGATTCCTATAAAGATAGCATTGTTATAGACGGAGAGCTAAGGGAAGGGAACATATTGCGAGTTGGAAGGCTTGCTATGGTATTCCAAACAGCCGATGAAAATGAAACTCATGCTTGGAACAATGCCGCTAGATCTTGGGAAGAGTTAGACAATAGTTATAGGAACCCAACTAGAAAAGGTATAAGAATAGCTAACAAATTAGCCACTGTGGACTTAATGGAATTGCCGCTACAACCTGCTAAGGAGGTTAACTAAAATGAAAAATATCAAATTATTTATACTTTTATT
>CACDOC010000055.1 GCA_902554355.1 uncultured SAR86 cluster bacterium
TTTATTTCTTCTTCAGAAGCATCGGCCCAGATACCGGTATACCTTGGAGGCTGACCAGCGGCCATTTGATTTCTTCTTATTATTTTTAATTCTTCGTCGCTAGTGAAGCATGGATAAATTAAATCCTGCTCAAGCAACTTGTCGTAGAAACTTTCATATATTGAGTTTCTTTCAGATTGATAATACGAGTCTTCTGGACCACCAATCCTTGGTCCTTCTTGCCAATCAAGGCCCATCCATTCAAGGTCATCGCAAACCGCTTCTGAGAATTCGGTTTTTGATCTTTCTGCATCAGTATCTTCAATCCTTAATATAAAAGTACCTCCTGACTTAATTGCTAAGAGCACATTCAAAAGAGCCGTCCTAAGGTTACCTAAGTGTAAAAGTCCTGTAGGACTTGGACAAAATCTTGATTTATACGCAGTCATTTTCTAATTTAATTGGAAGCTATTCTATAAAGTACGTATTATAGCCTCCTCTAGGCAATGATTATTAAAGAAATGAAACAACTCTTATCTATCATTAGTCCAATATTAATACTTATTGGGCTTCTTTGGCTAACGGGCTGTTCTCAAGACAAGGAGATAAAAGTGATTACATTTGAAACAACTTTAGGACCTATAGTAATAGAATTATTTGAAGAAGAAGCACCAATCACTTCAAAGAATTTTTTGGAATATGCAGAAAGTGGCTTTTTTAATGGAACCTTGTTCCATAGAGTTATACCTGGATTTGTGATTCAAGGAGGGGGAATGGAATCCGGAATGGTCGATAAAAGAGGCAAGGACCCAATCCAAAATGAAGCTAATAACGGTGTAAAAAATCTAAAATGGACATTATCCATGGCAAGAACGAACGAACCTCATTCAGCTAGCTCCCAATTTTTCATTAACCTTGTAAATAATAGTTCTCTGGATCACACAGAAGAAACAATGCAAGGATGGGGATATGCAGTATTTGGTGAAGTTGTTGAAGGTTTTGAAACGGTAGAAGCTATTGCAGCTGTTGCAACTGGCAATTCTGGGTTTCATCAAGATGTGCCTTTAGAAGAGATTTCAATAGTAAATACAAAAGTCACTGTGGAGTAGGAATGGCTTATTGTTTTATATCTGATCTACACTTACATGAGGACAGACCAGATATTACTCAAGCATTTTTAGGTTTTCTAGAAGAGACAGCTTCTAAAGCAGAAAAGCTATACATCCTTGGCGACCTTTTTGAGACCTGGATAGGAGATGATAATCAAAATGATTTTATCTCTGAAATCAGAGAAGCTTTGCTAGTAACAAATAAAACAACAGAAATCTTTATCATGCACGGAAATAGAGATTTCCTAATAGGGTCTGAATTCGCTTCTTCTTCTGGAATGACACTCTTAAATGACCCCAGTACACAAGAAATGTTTGGTAACCCGGTTTTACTAATGCATGGGGACTTACTTTGTATTGAAGATGTTGATTATCAATCATTTAGAAAAACTACCAGAGATCCTAAATGGCAAGAAGAATTCCTGAGTAAGTCTTTAAAGGAAAGAAAAGAAATTGCAAAAGACTTAAGGGATATCAGCAAAAAAGCAACTGGCGAAAAAAAAGAAGACATTATGGATGTTGCACATTCTGAAGTGGTTAAAACCATGCAAGAATTTTCTGTTGATCTTTTAATCCACGGGCATACACATAGGCCAAATACTCATGAGATTACAGTTAATAATGGGTCCGCCAAGAGGATAGTGCTAGGAGACTGGGATCAATACGGGTGGTATATTTGGATGGATTCTAAATCTTGTGAGCTAAAGAAATTCTCTATTTCTTAACCTCTCTCAATCTCAAAGATAAACCAAACACCAGAAAAACTAATGCTAGGATGAACCTGGGATCACTTAGATATATTTGAACTTCAACCGGATAAGCAATCGTTTTTTCTAAAGCGGCTATTTTAAATTGATGTTTACCAAACATATCAGGGTGGGTAGCAATTTCCATAAATGCTCTTCTGCTTTTATACCTCATCAAGGCTGCTTGATCCCAATTCTTTGCGCCCTCAATTCCGACTATATCCATTGCAGTCGAAACCGCTTTACCTGCAAAAACAGGGTGGCAAGCTCTTTTAAACAGTTGCGGATACATATGTTCCATATATCTACCGAGTAAACTCTCTGCAGACTCCCCAGGTTCAGCGCCTTCAGTGTCTTCTGGGTCTTCATCTATGTCTATAATATTAACCATTAAGAACTGTTTTCCTGAATCATTCTCCATAAAACTCTTAATGGATTCATACATTTCAGAATCTAAACCACTGTTATTTTCTTGAAGTTTTTCTAAGAAAAGATCAATTTCTTCTGAATCTAGCTCTCCTCCTAAGTCTGTGTACCAAAAGAAAAACCCTAAATAAATGATTATTAAACTTGCCCAGATTTTCATATTTCTTATCTCCAAATTACATCCTACTTAAATTCTATTAAATGAAAAGCTTTACAAAATTGGTCTTTAATTATACTGTATATATATACAGTATTAATTTTACAAAACCCTTATGAAAATTGACTATCTGGGCGATGCTACAGAGGAAGATTTACCCCTCTTAGAAATACCCTATTTTCTAAATACCGTTAGAGTTGGATGGCCAAGCCCTGCTGATGACTATGTTGAAAGGCCAATAGATTTAAATGAGTACCTCATAAAGAATTCCGCTGCTACTTATTTTGTTCGAGTAAGTGGTGACTCAATGATTAATGCAAATATTGGTGATGGGGCCGTACTGATAGTAGATAGAAGCATAGAGCCAACCCATAATAAAATTGTCATAGCATCAATTGATGGCTCTTATGCGTGTAAAAGACTATTGCTTAAACCTAGAGTTTGTCTAATGTCTGAAAACTCTAAATACCCTCCTATATTTATCAACAAAGAAGAAGAGCTTCAACTGGCGGGAACAGTCATAGCGGCAATCAACCTTTATTAAAAATGACCTATGCATTAGTAGACTGCAATAGCTTTTATGCTTCATGTGAAAGAATATTCAGACCTGACATAAAAAATAAACCGGTAGTGGTTTTATCAAATAATGATGGCTGTGTGGTGGCTTTATCTAAAGAAGCTAAACAAGTTGGTATAAAAATGTGTGAACCCTGGTTCAAAATAGAGAAACCTTTTTTAAAAAAAGGTGGTATTGCCTTCTCTTCAAACTACGAGCTCTACGCTGACGTATCATCTAGAGTCATGCAAACCTTGGAACATCTTGCACCTA
>CACDOC010000056.1 GCA_902554355.1 uncultured SAR86 cluster bacterium
GCTCCTACCGTTACTAAGGACGGAGTTTCTGTAGCAAAAGAAATAGAGCTAGATGATAAGTTTGAAAACATGGGTGCTCAGATGGTGAAAACCGTAGCTTCTCAAACTTCTGACGAAGCAGGGGATGGAACAACCACTGCAACCGTATTAGCTCAATCAATTGTCAATGAAGGCTTAAAATCAGTATCAGCTGGCTTTAATCCAATGGATCTGAAAAGAGGAATCGACAAAGCTGTAGCGGCTGCGGTTGAAACTCTTCAAGATGCATCAGAGCCTTGCGAAGACGATACAGCAATTGCTCAAGTAGGTACTATTTCTGCTAACAGCGACACAGCGGTTGGTGAAATCATTGCTGAAGCTATGCAAAAGGTTGGTAAAGAAGGCGTTATAACTGTTGAAGAAGGTTCTGGTATTGAAAATGAACTGGAAGTGGTTGAAGGCATGCAGTTTGACAGAGGCTACTTGTCTCCATACTTCATCAATAATCAAGAAAGAATGACGGCTGATTTAGAAGATCCTTTCATTCTTCTTCACGACAAAAAGATATCGAACATTAGAGAGTTATTGCCATTGCTTGAAGCCGTTGCAAAAGCGGGTAGACCTCTATTGGTTTTAGCTGAAGACGTGGAAGGTGAAGCCCTTGCTACTTTAGTAGTAAATAACATGAGAGGCGTTGTTAAAGTTGCTGCTTGTAAAGCACCAGGTTTTGGTGACAGAAGAAAAGCCATGTTAGAAGACATAGCTATCTTGACTGGAGGTACTGTTATTTCTGAAGAAGTAGGACTTTCTCTGGAAGGAGCTACTATTGAAGATCTAGGTCAAGCTAAGAAAGTAGAGCTTAACAAAGAAGACACAACCATTATTGATGGCGCTGGAGCTGGAGATGCCATTTCAGGCAGAGTTAATCAAATTAGAGCTCAGATTGAAGACACCTCTTCGGACTACGACAGAGAAAAGCTTCAAGAGAGAGTTGCTAAGCTTGCTGGTGGTGTAGCGGTTATAAAAGTAGGCGCTGGATCAGAAATTGAGATGAAAGAGAAGAAAGCTAGAGTTGAAGACGCTCTTCATTCTACTAGAGCGGCTGTTGAAGAAGGCGTAGTAGCTGGCGGCGGCGTTGCTTTGGTAAGAGCTCAACAAAAGATCGAAGGTCTTTCTGGAGATAACGAAGATCAGAATGTTGGAATAAACATAGCGCTTAGAGCAATGGAAGCCCCTATTAGGCAAATAACCAATAATGCTGGTGAAGAAGCTTCTGTTGTCTTAGATAAGATTAAAGAAGGCAAAGGTAACTTTGGCTTTAACGCAGGTACTGGTGAATACGGAGACATGATCAAGATGGGAATCTTGGACCCTGCTAAAGTAACACGTACTGCTTTACAGGCTGCGGGTTCTGTAGCTGGATTAATGATCACCACTGAAGCCATGATCGCTGACGTTCCTGAAGAGGGTGGCGGCGGAATGCCTGGTGGAATGCCTCCTGGAATGGACATGGGCGGCATGGGCGGAATGATGTAATCTTCTCCCAAAACTGATAAAAGCCCCTTTTAGGGGCTTTTTTCTTTTTAGAAATAAATTTATAACTTGTATTTAATCTTGTATTATAAAAATAAGAGGGGAAAAAATTATGGAATTATTTTTAGATTTTCTATTTAGATGGGGACATATCCTTTTTGGAATAACTTGGATAGGACTTCTGTACTACTTTAATTTTGTTCAAACTGAATACTTTAAAGATGCCGAAGACATGGCAAGAAAAGATGCCGTTGCCAAATTAGCACCTAGGGCTTTGTGGTGGTTTAGATGGGCAGCCTTTTTCACTTTCTTAACAGGATTGTATTTACTTGATGCAGTTAAAATGAAATTGAACGTGGATATCATCTTCGGAGCTACCATGGGTACTTTAATGATGTTAAACGTTTGGGGCATCATATGGCCTAACCAAAAAGTAGTTATTGGAATCAAAGAAGGGGATGCCGCAACCGCTGGACCTAAAGCTGCTTTAGCTTCTAGAACCAATACTCTTTTTTCAGTAGGTATGCTTTATTTTATGGTTTCATCTGCGCATTATCCTCACGGCAAGGAAATAGCGATGGTTAACTTAGGCATAACGGACACAGGTCTTCTTGTAGGATTAGCCATTATTCTAGCGATAGAAGCTAATGCTATTTGGGGCAAAATGTTGCCTGTAATTACCTCTGTAAGAGATGTAATTATCTCAAGCTTTGTTTTGTGCGTTGCTCTATCTGGCGTAGCTTATTACTTATAATTAAGACTTAAAGCCAATTAAAAAGGCTTAAGGGTTATTATCGTCAGGTAAGAAGTTATCTTTGGCTTCAGTCGTCATAACGTCAACAATGACGCCTATCACCATGTTTAGCAGAACGACTGCGTTGATGATGATGAAGCTAACAAAGTATATCCACGCCAATGGATAAGTGCTTATAACGTCAGCCATGATAGCGCCCCAATCATCATAAGTTGCTACCTGCATTAGTGTAAGCATAGCCACACCGATATTGCCCCAGCGTTCTGGTTCAAGTTCGCCAAATATTAAAGTTCCTATTGCGCCCCAAATGTAGATAAAGATAAACATTAATAGAGCAATAAAACCAACTCTTGGAACCGTCTTGATCAATGCTTCAATAATGTGCCTAAAGGCAGGCACAACTGTCACTATTCTTAAGATTCTTATAATCCTAAGAAGACGAGCAACAAACACACTTTCAGATCCACCAACTGGTATCAAGCTTATGGTGACAATAATGAAATCGAATACATTCCATCCGTCTTTGAAAAACTTGATCAAGGACCTTTCTGCTATTATTCGTATTAGAATCTCTATCGTAAAGAATATAGTGATTGCGTAGTCAAAGAATTCTAAAAGGTATACGTATTGCGAAGGAATGTCATAGGATGAAACGCCCGCATACAATGCCGACGCTATGATCACCGAAATAACTAAAGTATTAAAAAAATTACTGTTTCTTATCTTAAGAAAGAAATCTATAAAACTATTTCCGTTCACCACTCACTCCTTTTTCTTATTATAGTTTAAAAAACTTATGAACTAGCAACCGCCACTAATACAAATTAGATAAATCCCCTCAGCCATATAAAA
>CACDOC010000057.1 GCA_902554355.1 uncultured SAR86 cluster bacterium
AGAAAAGACTATGAGTCGAATCAATAAATTTATCATCAGCTTGTTTATAAGTGTTTCAGTTTCTTATGGACTTGGATCAGAAGAAGAGAAATTACCTGTTTTGGGAGATGCTTCTTCATCTGCGATTTCCATAGCATCCGAATATAATTTAGGAAGACTTTACATGGCTCAGCTTAGAAGAAGTATCCCAGAATATGTTGATCCAGTTACTCAAGACTATGCGGAACACTTGGTCTATAGACTTTCAGAATATAGTGAACTTAGAGATAGGCGTCTCGAGATTGCTTTAATTGATGAAAAATCTGTTAATGCTTTTGCAGCTCCTGGAGGGATTATTGGTATAAATGCTGGCCTAATATTCCATTCAGGATCAGAAGGAGAGCTAGCGTCGGTTCTAGCGCATGAATTAGCTCACCTCAGTCAAAGACATTTTGCTAGAAGGATGCAAAGGCAAAAGGACAGGAGTTTAGCAAATTCTTTGATGGTTTTAGCAAGTGTTGCCCTTGCTGGAGCAGCAAATAACCCTACTGCTATTTTGGCAGGACAACAGGCCATTACACAACAATCATTGTCTTTTAGTAGAGGAGATGAACAAGAAGCTGACAGAATCGGATTCAAAAATCTAGTTTCAGCAGGTTTTGATCCTCAAAGTATGTCTTATATGTTTGAAAAACTACAATCTCTCAGTAGACTTTCGGGATCTAATGAGCTTGAATTTTTAAGATCCCACCCTCTAACAAAAAAAAGAATAAGTGATGCTCAGTCGAGAGCAAGAGAGTTTGAAGGATCGAATTATCGAAACGCAATAGAATATGATCTAGTAAAAGCTAGATCTGTAGTGCATTTCGCTCAACTTCCCCGTCAAGCTATTAGAAAATTTGATCAAGATCAGAGAAGAGCAAAATCTGATAGAGAAAGTTTAATTGCTGAATATGGCCTTGCTTTAGCGCATTCTAAAAACAATGAACATGAAGACGCTCTTCAATTCATGAGGAATGCATTAAATAAAGATAAAGATAATTTACTTCTCCAAGTGGGCATATTGGAAGTTCATATAGCAGCCGAAAACTATTTTGAAGCAGAAGCTCTTGCAGTTTCTTTGTTGCAACTTAACCCAAATAACTACCCAATATCAATGCTATACAACCGTATTCTTATGAACAAAGGAGATTTTTCAAAAGGTGAAGAAGTTTTGAGAAATTTAACATTAAAAAGACCGAATGATCCTCAAATCTGGTATTGGTTAGCAGAAGTGCAAGGACTAGATAAAAATATCATTGGATTACACTTATCAAGAGCAGAGTATTTCTACCTAACAGGATCTTATGAAACTTCCTTAAAGCATCTAAGAATGGCTTTAGAGATTACAGGAAATAACTTTCAACTAACTGAAACCATTCACAATAAGATAGAAAGGTCTCATAAATCTATTGAAGCATTAAAGTCTACTTAACCAGGAGGCCAATTAAATTCTCTTCCGGCAATTAGATGAATATGTAAATGGAAAACTGTTTGCTGAGCTCCTGAGCCATTGTTAACAACTAGTCTAAAAGCATCTTCTACACCTAGATCTCTGGCGACATTACCTGCTACTAACATTAGATGACCTAAAAGATCTTGGTCTAATGATTCTGCATCTGCAACTTTATCTATTTGCTTCTTAGGAATAATCAATAAATGTATAGGGGCTACTGGATTAATGTCTTTAAACACCAAACATAGATCGTCTTCATAAACAATGTCGGCCGGTATTTCTCTATCAATTATTTTCTTAAATAAGGTGTCTGCCATACTATAAGTCCTTTGCCTCGTCGTAAGAAATAACCTTTCCTGGCTTCGATCCAGAGTCTTTTTCTAATATGACATTATATCCATCAACATTTGAAATCTCTTTCATGCCATCAATATGCATAGACCTTTCCTGGAATTCACTTAATTGATGGGCCTTATCTTTAGCTTCTTTAGCACTCTCCGCTGCAACAAAATAGTTTAAATGAGTCTCATATAGACCTTCCCCTATTGATTTATCGTAATAACCCACATGTACCATAAATAGCTTCATAACCCCTACTCCTTAACTTAAATTAATTCCGAATATTCCCAATATATAGAAATACAACCAATAGACAAATGCTGTTATAAGTATTGAAAAGGAAACAGATAAATAAAATTCTATTTTCATATCAATCAATAATGGTAAGCATATAAAGAAGCTTAACGAAGGTGGTATCATCAATAAAATATTACCAGAAAGGTTCTTAATATTTTCTAAGTCATTTGTATCAAAATATATCCAGATTATTGCAAGTAAGGAGGTTAAAGGAATAGAAGCTAAAATACCGGCAATGATTGTTGATCTTCTAGATATTTCAGAAATAGCTACAACAATTAAAGCAGTTAGTAATATTTTTAAGAAGATATACATAAAAAATAATTCAATAATTAAACAACAATCGTTAAGATAAAAGAAGGATTATTATGGCCCCTAAAGAACCTTCTCTCAATATTTCACATAGCTTAATTCAAGAAGCTGTTGAAGACCTAGACCCAGTTAAAACTATCAAAGATTTAGCTGCATCAGCTGCAGAGATACTAGCCGAGTCTAATTTATCAACTAGTTGGGATGACATTGTATTGATGTTAGATAGTGAGGAAATATCTGAGAGGCTAAAATTAGCAGCCCATCTAATTTTCAGAGCTAAATTAATTTTAGAAGAGATGGAAAGAAATCCTAAAGTAAATAATATTGTTTATAACACTATGTTAATGATGGATGCTATCGAGGTCGCTAATATTAAAGGCTATCTTCCAGAAGAAATAAATCCTAATTTTCAAAGTTTGAAATCACGAACTTCCTCAATCAATTCAGCAATAAAAAAAGAAAAGATTGTTCATACAATAAAGGAACTTTCAATAGAAAATCCCAATAAGGGTATAACATGGCTCAGAAAAAAAGCTTCTCAACTTTTAACTGAAGAAGGATTAAAAGGATACAGTTATAGGCAGATTATGAGAGATACTAAGGGTCTAAAAATAGATT
>CACDOC010000058.1 GCA_902554355.1 uncultured SAR86 cluster bacterium
AGTAGAACCCTTTATTGAGAATGCACTTTCTTTAGAGGACAGTTTCATTAAACAGAGAGAAAAGATTGTAGAAGAAGAAGAGATCATATTTGGCTCGCTTATTTCAAAAGATAAAAAAACAACAGTAATCAGCATCATAGTTGATCCTCCAAACCCCGATGCAAATCTCAAGCTCATAGACACAGTTGAATACATTCTTGAATACGTAGATGAGGCTAAATCTGATCATCCTGAATTAGATATAAGGATATTAGGAACACCTTATCAAGAATACATAAGCCCAAAAATGGTTTTGTCTGAAATGCCTATTGTTATGCCTTCAATGTTGCTATTAATTCTTGTTTCCGTTTTCTTTCTGTTGAGAAGTGTCTTCGCGGTGTTGGCAACAATTCTCGTGATAGTTTTAAGCTTAATCTCAACATTTGGTTCTGTTGGCTATATAGGCAATGCGTTAAATCAAATGGTTATAACTATCCCTATTCTAATTATTACTTTAGCTCTAGCTGATTGCGTACATCTATTTAGTATCTTCTTTCAACAAAGAGCTAAAGGGCATTCAAGCAAAGAGTCTATGGTTAGGAGTTTAGAATTAAATTTACAACCTCTCTTTCTTACAACCTTAACAACTTGCATCGGATTTCTCTCATTTAATGTTCTTGACGTTCCTCCACTTCGAGACTTGGGTAACTTTGTATCTATAGGTATAGCAATGGCATTTATATTTACAATCTTTTTTGCAGCACCTTTATTTTCTTTTTTTGAAATAAAAGCTCCAAAATCTGTAAACCAACAAATTAATTTATCCAGGAAAATAGCTAAATTTAGTTTAAAAAATAGCAAAACTTTACTTTGGTCAGTCCCCCTAGTGTCTTTATTGCTTATATGCCTTATTCCTTTAAACGTTTTAGATGAAAACCCTACTCAAATGTACGATGATGGATTTACCTCATTTTCAGCTGATACATTATGGTTAGACGAAATGCTTGGTGTAACTTTTCCAGTTAGCTTTAAAGCCAACTCCAATAATGGAAGCGTATCAGAGCCCGAATTTTTAAGAAAGATAGACAATTTTGTTCAATGGCTGGAAACTCAAGACGAGGTAAACCACGTTACCTCTCTTGCTCATACCATGAAAAACCTCAACAAGAGTATGCATGGCGATGACCCTGAATGGAAAGCAATTCCTGAAAGTGAAGAATTGTCATCTCAATATTTATTTTTCTACGAAATGTCTCTACCTATGGGTTTAGATCTAAATAGTTCGATCAGTCAGGATAGATCTTCTACAAAAATTTCAGCAAACTTAGATGATATGAGCGGTAAAGAGTTTTTAGAGTTTGATAAGAAAGTAAGAGCTCATATCCAAGAAAACAATTTAACTGAAATTATCTCTCCCGCTGCTGGATTTAGAGTAGTGTTTTCTCATATAAGCATGGTGATCATTAATTCTCTGCTTTTTGGTGTTTTCTTAGGTTTATTATTAATCACGTTACTGCTTGGTTCATTTTTTAGGTCCATCCCCTTCGGTGTGCTATCTGCTTTTCCTAACGTCTTACCTATAGCGTCAGCCTTTGGAATTTGGGCTCTATATGATGGCCAGGTTGGTTTCATGGTTGCAGCGGGAATGGGTTCCACGCTGGGAATAATAGTCGACTTCACGGTCCATTTATTAAGTAAATACGATCTGGCAAGAAGGGAGATGGGTCAAAGCCCAGAAGAAGCGGTTGTGTTTGCCTTCGAATCCGTTGGTTTTGCTTTGATCGTTATGACGATTGTAATATCACTTGGATTCTTGGTTCTCAACTTAGTTAATTTTATGCCTCTTCACGACTTTGCTCGGTTCTCAACCATATCTTTCGTGATGGCCTTAATTATAGACTTTCTACTCTTCCCTAACTTACTGGTTAAGTTTGATAAAAGACAATTCTAATTCTTAGCTTCAGTTAAATAAAAAGCTAGAACAATGCAAGGTATTAAAGACAAGCCTGCAAATATATAAGTGAAGTCATAACTAAGAGATTCCACTAATAAAGGAGCAATACTATTTCCTATAACAACAGATAAGTTAGAAAAGCCCATAAAAATACCAAAATTTGTAGCGCTTGTTTGGGTGGTGCAAAGTGCCATCAAGATAGCAAAAATTACAACCTTCATGCCAGCTTCCGTTATATCTAAACCGATGATCGTTAAGGATCCAATTTGATACGAAGTTTCAACTGTGAAAGTGCTTAAGAAAATAAAGAGAATAAGCTGAGATGCAACAAAACCTACAAGCAATAATCTTTTACCAAGATAAAAAGACACTAAACCCACAGCAAATCCTATTAACCCACCAAGCCACATACCAATAGGTCTTATAGAGCCTATATCCTCTCCGGTCATGCCTATGACTTCTAAATAAAACTTATTATAAGTAACGTCAAAAATACCAACGGCAATATTACTAAATAGCATGAATACAACAGCTGCGATAGCAGTCTTGTTTAATAGTCCTTGGGAAATTTCAGATAGAAGGAACTTTATTCCAAGAATATTCCCATATTGTTTACGATCTTCAGCACCCTCTTTGTAATCTAATTCTGAAGAAGCAAAAGGAAAAATAAATACCAATGTCATACAGCATATTAAAAAGAAAATACTTACGTTAAATCCGTAGGTAAATAATAAACTTGATGAAATTAGCATCCCTGATCCGCGCCCAATGATCTTGCTGCCCCACATATAACCATTTGCCTTTGCAAGATCAGATTCCCTTAAACTATCTGCAGCCAAAGCATCTGTCGCTATATCACACGTAGCTACAAAAAGATTATGTACTGTAAAGATTACAATTAATAAAGTAGAAACTGCAGTCACCTCTATAAAAATCAAAGGTAACAACACGAGAATCATAATAATCTGACTTGATATAATCCAAAATCTTCTTCTACCAAATCTTTTAATGGTTAAAGAATCTATAATTGGGCCAAAAAAGATTTTAAGAGTCCAAGGCAACATTGTTATTGAGAGCAGTAAAGAAAT
>CACDOC010000059.1 GCA_902554355.1 uncultured SAR86 cluster bacterium
TGATGCATTTGGTTCAGATCTTAATAAGGATGAAAAATTTAGTAACACCCTAGCAAGACTTATTAACAAAGAAGAGCTAACTGCTCAAATTAATAAGATTACCAAGGAAATTAAAGCTAAAGACCTCGTTGCAAAAATGGATTCAGAAGAAGTGCCTGCATCAATTTGCAATAAATTGGAGGACGTTTATAAAGATGAGCAAGTTTTAGATCAAGGTTCTATAGTAGAAATAGAGCACCCTGAACTTGGAAAGATGAGAATGCCGAAACCACCTGTAAATTTTGTAGGTCAGGCAGAATTTCCACGTTCTTTAGCGCCTATTCTTGGGGCAGATACAAGAGAAGTGCTAGCTGAACTTGGTATTGAAGATGATATAATTTCTAAGATGGAGGAAAGAGAAGAGCAGAATAGAATAATGTTAGCAAGTTTCACCCCTGTCTCAACTGAGTAAAAGGAATTATGTTAAAAAAATCTTTATACCTAATCCTAAGTATTCTGATAGCTACAGCTTTAGTAGTTCTTCAGACAACTTTAAGTAATTTAATGTGGTTATCTTCTGTAGATATGCCTGTCACTATCGGTTTAGCCCTAAAAACTTTTGTTGGTGACTTAATTGGAATGAATTCTAGTGGGGCCATACCTCTAGTAGGTCTTGTAGCGGTTGGCATGTTATTGGCTTATACGGTCGCAAAAATACTGTTGATTTGGGTTGATACAAAAAAATCCTATGCTTATGGCCTGGCAGGTGCGGCAGCTATATTAGCTATTGTTTTATTAATGCCTTTAGCATTTTATAACTTAGACTTAATTGCTGGAGCAAGAACTGCCTTAGGAAAAACTATTCTAATTCTTTGCGGTTTCTTAAGCGGTTATTATTTTGGTTCTAGATTAGAAGACAAGGAGTAATTCATGAAAAATTTAAAACTTTTTTTATTCATCATCTTTAGCTCTATTTGTCTCAATTTAGCTTCTGAAGAATTTGATTATGAAATCATTGCTGATGAACTAAGCAGTCCTTGGTCTATAGCAATGATAGATGACAATAATATCCTCTTTACAGAATTATCAGGTCAACTTAGAAGAATAAAAGACGGGGTTTTAGAGCAAGAAAGCGTTTCAGGAGTACCCGAAGTTCTTTTTGCAGGTCAAGGAGGTTTGTCTGGAATAATTTTAGATCCTGACTTTAAAGATAATAAAAAGCTCTATATAGCATTTTCTTCGCCTGATGAGGGTAAAAGCACTAATACGCTTGAAGTTATAAGCGCAATTCTTGATCAGAATTCATTAACAAACGTTAATACAATATTTAAGGCTTTTCCGTCTAGAAGAACAGCTGCTCATTATGGAGCTAGAATGGCTTTTCTAGATGACGGCACACTCTTGATAACTTCAGGGGATGGTTTCAATTATCGTGAAGATGCACAAAATTTAGATAATCATTTTGGAAAGGTTATTAGATTAAATACAGATGGTTCTATACCTTCAGATAATCCTTTTATAAATCAAAAAGGAGCTTTGCCTGAAATTTATTCTTTTGGTCACAGAAACCCTCAGGGAATAGTTGTTGCTAACGGACTTGTTTATGAAAATGAACACGGTCCAATGGGAGGCGATGAACTTAATATCGTTAAAGCTACAAAAAACTACGGATGGCCAGCTATCACTTATGGAAAAGATTATAGCGGAGCAATGATATCTCCATTTACCGAAAAAGATGGCATGGAACAACCTATTAAATATTGGGTTCCTTCCATAGCTCCATCGGGAATGGCCTTTTACGATAAAGATCTTTTTTCAAGCTGGAAAGGAAGTATCTTAATTTCAGCATTGGTGCCTGGAGATGTAAGGAGATTGGTAATGAACAATTCTGAGTTCATTGAAGAAGAGACACTATTTTCGGATTTAGGCAGAATAAGAGATATCGTTATATCACCTAATGGCAGCTTAGTTTTAGCAACAGATGGGCCTAAAGGTAAACTGATTAGAGTACAACCAAAAAAATAAGGAGAATAATATGTGGGCAAGAGTAATATCAGCATTAATTGGAGCTTTCATGCTTTATAGCGCCTTAGGGTGGATAATAGATCCGGCTTCTGCGGCTGCTGGTTTAGCAATGACATTGGTAGAAGGGCCCGGAGAAACAACTTTAGGCATGAACACTCAAATCGGTGACTTCACGTCTTTTTTCTTCACAGCAGGAATAATGGCATGCATTGGTGCTTATAGAAATGAACACGTTTGGCTTTATGGGACAATCTCCTTATTAGGTTCGGCGGCAGTGTTTAGAACTTATGCTGGTTTAGTGCACGGAGCAGATTTTTTAACTGCAGCAATAGTATTTGAAGTAGTTATGTCTCTATTGCTTCTTCTGAGTGTCTATAAGATGAAATCAGATTCTTAAAGCCTATTTAGAAAGATGATTTTCTTTGTGGCTGTGATAAAGTCACGCAATATTTTAAACAACGGGATTATTTATGAAATTTAAAGGGACTGATAATTATATTTCCACTGATGATTTGAGTATGGCAGTTAATGCCGCGATCGAGTTAGAGAAGCCATTGCTGATTAAAGGAGAACCTGGAACAGGAAAAACAATGCTTGCTGAAGAGGTTGCTGCCTCATTAGATATGCCTCTAATTGAATGGCACATTAAATCCACTACTAAAGCTAAGCAGGGACTTTATGAATACGATGCTGTAACAAGATTAAGAGATTCTCAGCTCGGAGATGAGAGAGTAAAAGATATATCTAATTACATACAAAAAGGAAAAATGTGGGAAGCTTTCGCTTCAG
>CACDOC010000060.1 GCA_902554355.1 uncultured SAR86 cluster bacterium
TCTAGAAAACTCTAAGACCATTAATTTCCCTCCAGGTTTTAAGGAAGATAGGATCGATTCAAGTGCTGCTTGCTTGTTCGTAACATTCCTTAGGCCAAACGCTATGGTTACTAAGTCAAAAGTATTCTCTTTAAAGGGCAAGTGTTGAGCATCAATCTGTACTATTTGGACATCTTCTATCCCTTGGTCAATTAGTTTATCTCTACCCTCTTTCAACATAGACCAATTGATGTCTGACAAGATTATAGACCCTTGATTCGAAATTTTACTCCGCATCAATTTAACCATGTCACCTGTTCCTCCAGCCAAATCTAGGACCTTGAAGCTGTCTCTTAAACCAGAAGTTTCTACTGCAATTTTCTTCCACAATCTATGGATGCCGAAAGACATAAGGTCATTCATCAAGTCGTAGTTTTGTGAAACTGAATCAAAGACATCTCCTACCAAGCCTGCCTTTTCTTTCTCTTCAACTTGTCTGAATCCGAAGTTAGTTTGTTTAGAGTCGTTTGTTGTCATGATAAAGGGGGTAGGTATTCTACTCTAAATACTCTTTAATCTAAGGATCTATTGGACAGAATTCTATCAATTGACGCTATATAAGTTTCTATTCTTCTATTCATTCCTTTTATTTGTTTTTCAGAAGCGCTGGAGAAGATACCTGAAATGATTTTAATTGTTACTTGTTCATTATTTTTTCGTTTTAACTGAAACTCTTCATCTCCTAAGTTTTCAAAGGACCTGAGGTGACTAGTAATATTTTTTTCAAAACCTTTATCGTTTCTTTTCTTTAAGATTTCTATCAATTCCTCTACCCATTTCTCTTGAAAAAAAGACCACCCAGGCCTAGTATTTTTTAATTCTTTAATGTTTTCTGAACTAGCCCATGTCTAACAACGTCCTTTGAGTCAAACTCTACTAAGCCAACATCCTCAATACTTTTTAGGACATCAAGTGAATGAACCAAACCAGAGAGTGTATTTTTTGGAAGATCTATTTGAGTAATGTCGCCTGTCACGACTACTTTTGATCCAAACCCAAAACGTGTAAGAAACATTTTCATCTGTTCCACGGTTGCGTTCTGACTTTCATCTAAAATAATAAATGAATTATTTAGAGTTCTACCACGCATAAACGCTAAAGGAACCACTTCTATTATATTTCTCTCAATTAATTGTGAGGCTTCTTTAAATCCCAGCATTTCATATAATGCGTCATATAAAGGTCTAAGATAGGGATCAACCTTTTGATTTAAATCTCCTGGTAAAAAACCTAACTTCTCTCCAGCTTCCACTGCAGGCCTAACAAGTAATATCTTCTCGACTTCTCCGCTTACAAGCTGCTGTACAGCTAAAGCAACTGCTAGATAAGTCTTACCTGTACCCGCTGGACCAATTCCAAAAGTTAGGACTTTATTTCTAATAGTAGAAACATAAGTCTCTTGGTTGCCGTTATTTGGAGATATATGTACATTTGGAGTACTTATAGACATTTCAGAAACATTATTCCTTTTTCCATTTTTTACATTATTCATACCGTTCATTAAATATAAGTGTATGTCACTGGGCTCTATTGTTTTATTGTTCTCCAGGTCTTCATAAATCTTTAAAATTATATCTTTTGCTAGCTTCGCGTTGGAAGAATCTCCATCTATTTTAAATTTAGTACCTCTATTAATAATTTTTATCTTTAGTTCCTTCTCAATTTGTTTAAGAATTGAGTTTGTAGGACCACATAGATTGCTAACTCTTTCGTGATCTTCAGGTTTTAATTGAAACTTCATGAAAAGAGATCTAAGCGATCAATAAACCCCTGATGGATTTATTTTTTGCCTCTACTATTTGTATATCTACAAAATTCCCTATTAAAGACTGGTTGTTACAAGGGAATATAACCACCTTATTGTTGTCTGCTCTAGCTTGAAATTCACCTGGATTCTTCTTTGAAATACCTGTAACTAAACATTTCCTTGTCTCACCTACCATTCTTCTACTAATTGACATAGCTGAATTTTCTAATTTTCTTTGAAGAAGGTTTAATCTCTCTTTCTTTACTTCCATAGGCACTGAATCTTCGAGGTCTTTTGCAGATGTGTTTGGTCTTGGGCTATATATAAAACTAAATGACTCGTCGTATCCCACCTTATCAACTAGATCCATTGTATCTTGAAAATTCTTATCAGTTTCACCAGGAAAGCCTATTATGAAATCAGAAGAGAAACTAATTCCAGGTCTTGCTGTTCTTAACTTATCTATTAGTTCAAAATAATCTTCTCTAGTATGCCTTCTTCTCATAAGTTTTAATATTTCATTTGAACCGCTCTGAACAGGCAAATGAACATAGCTAATCAACTCAGGAATCTCTTCATAAATATTGATTAAATCTTGACCAAATTCAAAAGGGTGTGAGGTTGTGAACGAAATTCTCTCTATACCTTCTATTGTCGATATTTCTCTAATGAGATTAGAGAGCCCTAAACCTTTAGTTTTAAGTTTTGAGTCTCTATAAGAATTTACATTCTGACCCAGAAGACTGATTTCTACGACTCCTTTTGAAGCTAAATCTCTTACTTCATTGACGATGTCTTCTAAAGGTCTACTAATTTCATTTCCTCTTGTATGAGGAACAACACAAAAAGAACAATACTTATTGCAACCCTCCATAATCGAAACGAATGCTGAAGGGCCTTGCGCTGAAGCGGAAGGAAGGTGTTCAAATTTTTCAGTTTTAG
>CACDOC010000061.1 GCA_902554355.1 uncultured SAR86 cluster bacterium
CCTGTTGTTTTGGCTAGCTTTTCTGAAACAGTAACAATATAAACATTTGCTGTTGATCCTATATGCGTACCGTTTCCTCCCATCCCAACACCAATAGCAAGACACCAACATAATGCAGCTATATTGACTCCAACTGTTTCAAGTGAAGCAATAATTGGAATCATAGCCGCAGTGAATGGAATATTATCTATTGCTGCTGACATAACAGCTGCAACCCACATTAATACAATACAAGTAATCATAAAGTTTTCTTGAATAACTTCACCAGTTACAGGATCAATTAAGAATGGAATAATAAATTGTCCAAGGTATTGAAGAAAATGACTTCCTTCTACGCCCCCGACTAGCATAAATAAAGCTACAAAAAACATCAGAAGAGGTATTTCGTGAGTCATATTTTTCATTACATCTTCAAATTCAATCTCTTTAGCAAGAATAGTTAGAAGAATTAGACCAGTACCTGCAACCATCCAAGGCTCCCAATGAATTGTGTTATGGATAATAAATAGAATTACCATTAGTCCTAAAATAGAAAGTGCTTTATTCCAAAGTGATTTATCTTTATAAGGAATAGAGTCTTCAAATTTACCTTCCGGTACGATTGCTAACTCTTTTTTAAATAAAAACTTCATAAAGAAAAGCGTTGCTATCCAAGCAACAAATACAATAGGGAACATCTTGTATGCAAATGGCATAAATGCAATGTCAAAAGCAGAACCAATCATTAAGTTAGGAGGATCTCCAACCAATGTAGCTACGCCTCCAGTATCTGATAATAAAGCAGCAGCCATTAAGTAAGGTATCGCGCTCACCTTCATTTTTTGACAGATCAATACAATTAAGGGTCCAAAAATAACAACAGTAGTTACGTTATCTAGTAATAATGAAATTACGGTTACCGCTGTACCGAGTAGAGCAAGAAGCATAAATTGTCTGCCTTTAGCTATTTTTCCTATATTTGCTGCAAGGACTTCAAATCCACCAGAATTTATCATGATAGCTACCACAGCCATCATAGAACCTAGAAGAAACACTACATTCCAATCAACAGCCTCGAAAGCCTGCTCAGGAGAATAAAAACCATAATATTGACCCACAATAAGCATGACAGCAGCACCAGCCATAGCTACTTTTACTCTATGAAATCCATGAACTGTTTCTGTAAAAATTAGAATAAAGCTAGCAGCCAATATAATTCCAGAAACTAACATTCCTTGATTCATTACCAATGTTTCCATACTTACCTCTGTTTATTAATCTGTTTGAAACTTTGTTTAGATAGCTTAAACTAAAAAAATGATCCCTATTGATAATAATTTAATATTTACACCTGAAAATATCAATAATTCTGAAGAATCTAAAGTCATAATTTGTCTAAAAGATCAAGAATTTCTAACTTCTAAGACTTCTAATTTCCTAATTTTTGAAGACGATGATCTCAAATGGTCAGAAATGGAATTTATCAATCAACAATTTATCGGGTATTTAAATAATAAGCCGTGCTTTATATCAGAATTAACAAATGGCAGTAAAGTTGACGATAATTTGATCTTAACTCCCTTAAGAAATTTATTAGGTAGAATCCCTGATTCCTTATTTACTGTATGCGCTAGATCCTTACAGTTAAGTGAGTGGAAAAGAAATAACCAATTCTGCGGAACTTGTGGTTCTAAGATGACTAGTCATGAGACAGAAAGGGCTATGTTTTGTAAATGCAATAACTTGCTTATTTATCCTAGAATATCACCTTGCATTATTGTATTGGTAACAAAAGGGGAAGAACTATTATTGGCCCACAATAAGAATTTTCCTGGGCCTTTCTATAGCACTCTTGCGGGATTTATTGAAGCAGGCGAGTCCGCTGAGTCAGCTATTCATCGAGAAATTTATGAGGAAGTTAAAGTTAAAGTTAAAAATATTAAATACTTTGGTAGTCAATCTTGGCCTTTTCCAAGTCAACTAATGCTAGGTTTTCATGCTGAGTATTTAGAAGGAGAAATTGTACCTGATGGAGAAGAAATAGATTCAGCTGACTGGTTTCATTACCAAAAGCTACCTCAAGTTCCAACGGGAAACATATCAATATCTGGACAATTAATTGAGAGTTATATAGAAGACATTAAAAGTTAAGATTTATTTCTCGGATCATTAGAGGCTCGACCCCATTCTTTTGCACTTTTTATAGTTTTTACTTCTTCAGGTTTAGAAACTTCTTCAGTTTTTTTAGGTTTTTCTATTTTTGGAGTTTCTTTTTTTTCTATATGCTTATTGCTTTGTACTTTCTTGTCTTCGTCATGTACTTTATTGTCTTTCTTATTATCTTTATTAGGTGAAGTTTGATCTTTCTTTTTATCTTCCTTTTTCTTATCAATAGATTTACTTGGTACTTTGGATTGGGACTTTCTATTTTGTGATACTTCC